>JAWOCO010000084.1:0-3051 GCA_046483765.1 Alkalispirochaeta sp.
AGGGTCACCCCGTTTCCGAGGTCGATACGGTAGATCACATCGGACCCGAGAAAGAGCGTCTTCTCCACCTTGCCGTTAAACGCTACATCTTCCGGGGAGACCGTTTCCTGCGGTGGCAGGATCCGCGCGTCCTCCGGGCGGAACGCTACGCGCACCTCCGCCTGGCTGCGGTTGGCGGGAAGTGTCATCCGTGATCTTGACTCCTCGGTGAGCGCCTGATCGATGATCTCTCCGTTGTAGATGTTCATGTTTCCCACAAAGGTGGCCACAAACTCGTTGGCCGGGTCGCGATAGATATCCCAGGGGGTGCCGATCTGTTGGACCACGCCGAAGTTCATGACGGCGATGCGGTCGGAGATCACCAGCGCCTCTTCCTGATCGTGGGTAACGTATACCGCCGTAATTCCCAGCTGTCGCTGAATATCAAGAATGTCTTCCCGCATCTGGATCCGCAGCTTGGCATCCAGGTTGGAGAGCGGTTCGTCCAGTAGGAGGAGCCGCGGCTCGATCACCATCGCCCGGGCCAGGCCCACGCGCTGCTGCTGTCCACCGGAGAGCTTGTCGGGAGTGCGTTCTTCATATCCGGAGAGTTGTACCGTGGCCAGCGCGCGCGTTACGCGGGGCCCGATGTCCTTCTGTGGAATCTTACGGTTCTTGAGGCCAAAGGCCACGTTCTCCGCCACGGTCATGTGGGGAAAGACGGCGTAGTTCTGAAAGACCATGCCAATATCACGGCTGTGCGCGGGAACTTTATCGATCACCGCATCGCCGATACTGATGTGGCCGGCATCCTGCTTGTAGAAGCCGGCGATCGTTCTCAGAAGCGTGGTTTTTCCGCATCCGCTGGGACCCAGCAGCGTAAAGAACTCGCCTTCCATAACTTCAATCGAAACGTCATCCAGCGCGACGACGCCGGGGAACGTCTTGCGGATGTTCTCAATTTGGATCGGTTTTGCGGGCATGGAACCTCTCTGTAGGTATGTAGGGTATGGGGATACGGGCAGTGACCCGCCGTCTACACCGGAGCGTAGAAGACGGGCCACCTTCAGAAATCACCTAGAGGAAGGTGATATTACAGGTCGAGCTCCATCATCAAGTCGCGGAAGCGATCGATGAAGGCGTCTCGGTTTTCTGCGGACCAGCCAAAATCATACTCGATTGTGTTGATCTCGCTCATGGGGGGCAGTCCCGAAGGTGCATCGGCATCGCTGCGCACGGGGCGGCGTCCCATCTCGTTTACGAGGAAGTTCTGCACGCGGCTGGAAAGGGCCCAATCCACGAACATCTCAGCTCCCTCCATGTTGGGGGCGCCCTTGATAACCGCGATACCATCGGGAGCGGCGATTGCGCCATCCTCGGGATATACGATTTCGATCGGGCCGCCGCCTTCGACGAAGCGCTGCCCGTTGTCTTCCAGCGTGATTCCCACGGGAGCTTCACCGTCGTTCACGAAACGCGGTACGCCGCCGGAGCTGGAGGAGATGAAGAAGTTCTCCATCATGTCACGGTAGACGGACCAGCCTTCTTCGCCGTCGCCATAGATCGCCAGCACGTTGGCCAGCTGCATATAGGACGATCCGGATTGGTCGGCGCGTGCGGTGACGACGCCGTTCTCAAAGCGGTCTTCGCCGAGGTCTTCCCAGGAGGTGGGATACTCATCTTCACTGAGCATTTCCGTGTTCACCACAAAGACGTTCATGATACCGGTGTATGGCAGCCAGTTGGTACCGACTTTGTATACGTCCTCGATCATGTCCCAATCAGCCGGCTCATACGGCTCCAGGAGCTCGCTGTTCTGCTCCAGTGGTTCGCCACCGATACTCCAAATTACATCCGCCTGCGGATTGGATGACTCCGCCACCACGCGGTTGATCACATCACCGGAACCCATCTTGATGACTTCCAGTTCCACATCGGGGAAGTCTTCTTCCCACATGGCTACCATTCCCGCGATGATTGTGTCCTCATGGGCGGTGTAAGCAACGATCTTCTCAGTTCGTTCCCCCGCGCCCGACGCGAACGCAGTGGCCGCGCCAAATACCATCGCCACGACCAGTAAGATCGCGACTAATCGGGATCTGTTCATTATGTGCCTCCTTAAGACTGAAATAACTGCTTTCAGCATGCGTGGTGTCCGCCGGGAAGCCAATCGAAACATTTTACGATAACCGGTACTATTTTACGGTGGCGCGTACCCAACGCTCGATGACACCGCTCTTTCGTCGCCTGTTGCTCTCGTATTCCCTGATCAGCGTGCTACCGCTGGCCACGGTGTGGGTGGTACTGGCGCTGTGGGGTAACGCCTTAGTGGCGCAGTATCTCCGGACCTCCCAGGAGCAATCCATAAACCGCGCGGTCTCCGAAACGAATCGCGTTATCGAGCGCTATCGCGAAATCGCACTGCGCCTGGCGCAGCATGATCTGGTGAGCCAGGCCGTGAGTAGTCCCGCGGGGGAGTTGGGCGATGAGTTTGAGTTAGAGCTGTATCGCCTGCTGTACTCCGCCATTGCGCCGGATCTTGCCCTGGTCGATGTTCACCTCACGGACCGTGAGTCCCGGCGGGTGTACTCGACTACAGCCTATCCGTCACGATATCGCTTGAACGACTACCAGAATCGGCGCGATTTTACCACCACCGCGCCGGTGCAGCTCGTGCTCAATCCACGGGAGGAGGATACCGCCCGTCGGATCGCCCTCTCACTCTGGGCTCCCGTGCCTGATGGATACGTGATCATCGATGTGGGCAACGACGCCGTCTGGAACGCGTTGGAGCTCAGGTCTACCAGTGCGGTTTATCTGGTCGATCAGGATGCGTTTCGCGCCTATCACCTGTCCAACTCCGGCGCCACCGCCGGCTTTGCCGAGAACCCGGAGTTGGGAATCGCCTTCAGCGATGAGTCGTTTCACCGCCCCCGTCCGGAACTCCTGGTGAGCCGGGCGGACCTGTCGGTTGCCGGTTTTTCGGTGGTGATGACCACCGAGCTCTCCACCTACTTTGACACCCTCCGCGCGATTCTCGAGGTGGGGGCCATGATCGTGGTGGGAATTGCC
>JAWOCO010000102.1:0-7782 GCA_046483765.1 Alkalispirochaeta sp.
GCCCGGGAGGGGATCGATCCTACCTACATCAGTATCGAGATCACCGAGGGGGTGTTGTTGCAGGAATCGATCAGTAATCAGGACGTGATCAACGAACTGGTGAAGATCGGCTTCTCACTGTCCATCGATGACTTCGGAACGGGGTACTCCAACCTTACCTACCTGAGGCGACTGGCGGTGGATCGAATCAAGATCGATCGCTCCTTTGTCATGGACCTGGTCAACTCCGAAGGCACGCGCAACACGCGCGCCACGCCGCTGGTGGAGGCGATGGTGTTTATGGCTAAGACGCTGGGTATCGGAACCCTGGCTGAGGGAGTCGAGACGGAGGCCCAGGCGGAGGTTCTGCGGGACCTGGGATGTGAGGCGTTCCAGGGGTACCTCTTCGGCAAGCCGGCGACGCTGCAGGAAACCTCCGATGACCAGGGGACGCAAAGTGTCGGCTGACATGCTGCTGCAGCTCCTCGAGCGTCACGCCTCCTGCCGTTCGTATCACCATGATCCCGTTCCGCGAGCCGACATTGAGCGCATCGTCTCTGCGGCGCAACGGGCGGCCACCTCGTCAAACCTTCAGATGTGGAGCGCCGTGGTGGTGGAAAGTGATGCTACCCGGCAGCGGCTGGCGGAACTCTGTGGCGATCAGCAGCACATACGGGAGGCGCCGGTGTTTATCGCCTGGTGCGCCGACCGCCATCGTTTGGACATCGCGGCTGAGCTGCAGGGATATCGGCAGGACACCGAGTTTCTCGAGAGCTTCATGGTGGCGGTGGTGGATGCCGCCATCGCGATGCAGAACGCCACTATCGCCGCAGAGGCGATGGGGTACGGTACCTGCTATATCGGCGGATTACGCAACCACACCGCGGAAGTGGTGGAGCTGCTACAGCTTCCGGCTACGGTGTTTCCCGTAGCCGGTATGACCATGGGCGTACCGGCGAAGGTAGGAAAGCCACGGCCGCGCCTCGATCGCGCGGCGGTGCTCCACTGGGAGCGTTACCAGCCGGTGTCGACATCGGTGTTGCGCGCGTATGACCGCGTGATGCAGGCCTCCGGCGTGTATCGCGGACGGCAGGTCGCCGGCACCACCGCTGCGGGCCACCCGGCGGCGGAGCTTCCCGCCGCGGAATACGGGTGGATGGAGCACAGCGCCCGCCGGGTGAGTCGCCCTTCGCGGAAAGATCTTAGCGCCACCGCGCGCCGTCAGGGATACGGGCTGCGCTGATAGTCCGGCCGAATGTGGATACGCGCAATGCGCACGCTCCGCACCGGCCAAACCGGCCAACGATGCGCCGCGCACCGCGCCGCACCCTGGGCAGCGTCCCCGCCTATTCGTCCTTCTCCAGTAGATTGCACCCCACGATTTCCAGCGGCCCCTCCTCCGAGAGGTGGTACGTTTCACCGCACACTTTGAGGTCGATGGCATGCCCCTCGGTCAGGGTAAAACGGTACCGGTCATGGGTGAGATCGACATAGATGTAGCTATCGTTGAAACGGAGCGGAAACTGGATCGCACCCCAGGCGGAGGGAATCCGCGGGTCAAAACTCAGTTCGCCCTGGTAGGCGCGCATGCCCCCGAATCCGTGGGTCAGCGCCAGCCACACCCCGCCGGTGGAGGCGATGTGTACCCCGTCCACCACGTTGCCGGCGACGTTTGCCAAGTCCATAAACAGGGAGTACTGAAAATACTCCAGCGCTTTCTGCTCGTAGCCGATCTCCGCCGCCAGAATGGACTGCATACACGCCGACAGGGAAGAATCGCCGGTGGTGAGGGGGTCGTAGTAATCGAAGTTGCGCCGTTTCTGCTCCAGGGAGAACTCGTCCCCTAGGAGGAAGAGCGCCAGCGCCACGTCCGCCTGCTTAATCACCTGGTGGCGGTAAATCACCAGCGGGTGGTAGTGGAGCAGCAGGGGATAGTGGTTGCGGGGCGTGTTGGCAAAGTCCCATTGCTCCTTCTCGAGAAAGTTATCATCCTGAGGATTGATGCCGCGTTTTTCATCGTAGGGGATGTACATCTTGTCCGCCGCGCGCAGCCACCGCTCAACTTCATGTTCTTCAACCTCAGTTTCATGAAGCAGGTGAGAGTACGCCTCGGGACGCTCTTCCTTCAGCCAGTACACACTCTCCGCGGCAAAGCGCAGGTTGTTGCGGGCCATGAGGTTGGTGAAAAAATTGTCATTGACCACGGTGGTGTACTCATCCGGTCCGGTGACCCCATGGACGTGAAAATGGCCGGTGTCAGGACTGAAAAAGCCTAGGTTGTTCCACATCCGGGCGGTTTCTACCAGAATCTCTACGCCCACCTCGGCCAGTAGATCGTAGTCCTTCCGAGTCTGTACGTAGTGTTTGATGGCGTAGGCGATATCGGCGTTAATGTGGTACTGCGCGGTGCCGGCGGCATAGTAGGATGATGCCTCGTCACCGTTGATCGTCCGCCACGGAAAGAGCGCACCGTCCTCGGAGAGTTCCCGCGCCCGCACCCGCGCTTTGTCCAGCATGCTGTGGCGAAAGCGAAGCAGGTTTCGGGCGATGCGCGGCTCGGTAAAAGTCAGGAAGGGAACCACGTAGATCTCGGTATCCCAGAAGTAGTGACCCTCGTACGCCTGACCGCTGAGCCCCTTGGCGGGGATTCCCGTCGTCTCCGCGCGGGCGGAGGACTGGCACAGCTGAAACAGGTTCCACCGTACCGCCTGCTGTACGCGCGGTTCCGCATCGATCACGATGTCCGAGCGCTTCCAGAAATGGTCCAGCGCTGCCTTCTGTTGCTGTTCCAGCATCGAATAGCCGGTACGAATCGCGCGGTCCAGGGTGCGGCTGCAGCGATCCACCAGCTCCGTGGAGGGCACTGCCCGGGAGGTGTGGTAGGAGAAGAACTTGGTAATTCGGGTGGATTGTCCCGCCTGCGCGTCTATTACAAACACCACCTTACCCAGATCATCGGACCAGCTGCGCTGGGTGTACCAGTGATTTTCGGTGTCCACCAGGTGATCGATGCCCACACCCAGGCTCATGCGGGAGTTGGTGGTGCGGTAGCCGGTGGCGATCCGCAGATTATCTTCGCTGTGGCTCCGCGCATTGAGCACGCGGTTGGCAAACGCCCGGGCGCGCCGCGGATCAGCGGCGTTGGAACCCAGAGGCTCATCATCGGCGCGGCTATCCTGGCGGTTGAGAACCTGCGAGGAGATGACGATGGGCGCATCGGTGTCGGTGGTAACCTCGTAGCTAATCGCCCCCAAATGACGGTGTTCCAGCGAAATGAGGCGCCGGGAGGTGATCTGCACTTGCTTGCCGGAGGGGGTAGACCAGTTCATCTCCCGGGTGAGGACGCCGGTGCGAAAGTCCAGCATCCGGGTGTATTCCGTAACGCGGGCGGTAGGCAGATAGAGCGGCTCGTCATCCACGTACAGTTTCAAGATCGTGGCATCCGGCACGTTGACGATCGTCTGGCCGGTCTTGGCGAAGCCGTAGGCCTCTTCGGCGTGGACGATCTGCCACGTCTCATGAAAACCGTTACAGAAGGTGCCGGGTTCAATAAAGGGGCGCCCTTCCTCGAAGGTGCCGCGGATCCCCAGGAATCCGTTGGACAGGGAAAACACCGTCTCCGCGTTTCCCATCCAATTCAGGTCGAAGCCCTGCTCGACGATTGCCCACTCTTCTGAGGGGTACAGGTGTTCTGGAAAGAGTTGAAACTCGCGTGGAATCATATAGCGAGTGTTGTAGAAATCCTCGATCAGTGCAAGGTCTCGGCTCGCGTGGCGGCGCGATCAGCGCGATTGGTGAGACCGTCGAGATTCCCGCAAACGGCGTAACCGGCGCAAACGGCGTAACCGGCGCAACCGGCGTAACCGGCGTAATGCGCGAGACCGGTGGCGCGAAAAAATTCGGTCGATAACCGACAAACGTCTTGAGGTAGGCCGCGGTGCCGGGCCATAGTAGTTGTATGTACGAAAGACAAAGAATTGCGATAACCGGCGCGGGAATCTGCTCCGCTGCAGGTCAGAATACGATTGATTTTTGGAACTCCCTAACCGACGGCCGATCGACGGCAGGACCGATTGAACTCTTTGATGCTACCCGTCACCAGTGTCGGATCGCTGCGGAAATCCATGATTTCGATCCGAAGCCGGTGGTTGGCCGCAAGCGCACGCGTCGCATGGCGCGCTTTTCCCAGATGGCGTCGACCGCGGCGATTCAGGCGATCGAGTCCTCAGGAATTGACCTGGACAACGTGGACCGTACGCGGGTGGGATCGATTATCGGAACCGCCGCCGGAGATTACTACCATCTCGAGGATCAGCATCAGGTCCTGCTGGAAAAGGGTCCGGGAAACGGGTTTCCCCTTTCAGTGCCACTGATCATTCCCAATATGTCCTCGGCCAACATTGCGATCGACCTCGGCGTATCGGGGCCCAATTTCGGAGTCACCAGCGCCTGCTCCTCCGGCGCCCACGCCCTGGCAATGGCGGCGCTGCTCCTCCGCAGCGGCAGTGCCGATACGGTAATCGCCGGAGGTGCGGAGGCGGCGATCAGTCCTCTCACCGTGGACGCCTACGGGTGCATGGGAGTGCTGACGAGTCGCAACGATGATCCCACCCATGCATCTCGCCCCTTCGATGCGGAGCGCGACGGGTTTCTGATCGGGGAAGGTGCCGGCGTGCTGATCCTGGAGCGGGAAGCAGACGCTCGCCGCCGTGGCGCGGAAATCTGGGCATATTTGGACGGTGCTGGGATGACTGCCGACGGCCATAGCATCGCGATCCCGGAACCGGACGGCGCGAATGCCGCGCGAGCCATGGATATGGCGATGCAGGATGCCGGTGTGAATGCGGAACAGGTGGGGTACGTAAACGCCCACGGCACCTCCACGGTTGCAAACGACCGTACCGAGACGCTCGCGATTAAACAGGCGCTGGGAACTCAGGCTCGCAGCGTCGCGGTGAGTTCCATTAAATCGATGATCGGGCACACGTTGGGAGCTGCCGGAGCGGTTGAGGCGGTGGCCACGGTGCTTACTTTGAAGCACCAGGTGCTCCCGCCTACCATTAACTACGAGACACCGGACCCGGAGTGTGATCTTGACTACGTGCCAAATACGGCGCGCCCGGCGGCGGTGCGCTCGGCGTTGTCCAACTCCTTCGGGTTTGGCGGGCAAAACTGTTCTTTGCTATTTAGTACGGCGCGCTGAGCGGCCGCCGGCCGTGCTACTCGTGGGTGAGAAAGGGTGTGTACAGCAAAAAAACCGCCGCCCTCCGGTATGGGGGGCGGCGGCGGACAGCTCAGGGGCGTTCGAACTGTCACTTCTCCATTACATAGCCGGGTCGGCTGCGGGATCATCAGCCGGCGCCATTTCTTCCTCCGGCGGGGGCTCGGGGGGAGCGATCGTGCTTTCCACGTCACTCAACATCGCGTCGACTTCGCCCAGGCGGTCCGCGATTACCTGTAGCTCCGCAGCATCAACATCATCAGAGTTGGCCGCATCGGATAGATCGGACTGAACAGCCGAGATTTCGTCCCGGGATGTAGCGATCATGTCGGTGGCAACTTCCGCCTCATCGTATGAGATCGGTCCGCCACAGCCGCTCAAGGCGAGGACCAGGGCTCCTGCTATCGTCGTCAGCAGGATGGTGCGTTTCTTTGAATATGTCATGAGTTCCTCCTACGCTTGAGATAGTACGCGGTCGGTATCAAAGGCGTTTGGAGCAAATATGAAGAGATCGTTAAGATTACCGTCGGCCGTCTAGCGGCGCTCCACGAAGTGAAAGAACGCGCTGAAGCCCAGCAGGTCGAAGATTGCCCGCACGCTATCAGCCACGTTCGCCAACTCCAATGCCACCGAGCGGTGCTGAAGATCCACCAGGAGCTTTGCGATCACGCCGATGCCGGTGGAGGAGGCATACCTCAAGCCGCGTAGATCCAGGATAATGGTGTCAGGGAGCGAAACCACCGTGAGCACGTGGTGCAGGTGGGCCATAACAGTGGGGGAGTTCTCAGTTATCAACTGTCCATGAAGATAGATCACCCCAGCGGATTCATCGTCCGACACCTCCGCCGCGATTTCGAGTCTTTCACCGTGAAACGGAAGCATTTCGTTCCACAGTTTGGTGTCGATCACTCGGCGTTCTCCCGAAAGACGTGGGCCGGGCTGTCTTCAGTCAGCGGGAAGAGTCTGGTTTCGATTCGATTGAGAATGCTGGCGATCATTTCCCGCGTAATCGTGGTCCCCGCGGTGATATAGGTCATACCGTTGTCCAGTTTCAGGTCATGGGCCAGCACCATTCCGGCCACTAGGCGCCCCGCTGTAACCTCGCGGACCGATCCTTTGTTATCGAGAGAGAGCAGGTCGAAGAGCCGTGCGATCAGGGTAGGATCATAGATTCCGCCAGATTGTGCACTGAGGGTTCGTCGAATCGAGCCGTGGTCCAGGCCCTGCACCTCCTTCGCCACGATATAGTCGAACGCCAGCCGTACGGTGCGCGAGATGAAGGGTATCTGTGAACCGGCGAGGGCGTCCGGTGTCCCCGAGCCATCCCAATGTTCCCGGAGGTGACGGATCGCGTGCGCCATCTCCGGAAGATTGAGCGTGCTCCCCAACAGATGCTCACTGGCTTCGAGGAACTGAAAATTGATCTCCCCATCGGCGTCAAGTGCCTCCTCGATCGATACTCCCAAACTCAGGGCGCCCAGTGGAAAGAAGTACGACGCCATTTCACACAGCCGAATTTCGGAGCGTTCTGCGCCGCGATCCTCCGCCAGGCGCTTGGCCAGTTGGGAGATGCGCCGGGACAGGGTGCGCCCACCGGTCTCCCGGTTGATCATCGCAATCACGCTGTCGAGAAAGGCGAAGGTGTTGTTCAACGATTCCTCAGTGGAACGTTGTTTTTCCTCCAGTTGAGAGAGCGCGTCATGAAGCGCGGCGGTGCGTTGATCGACCAGTTCTGCCAATTCCGCCACCATCTCTTCACGCTCACGATTGATGCGGGCGTGTTCCAGTGCATTGCGTATGATTACCAGGAGCTCATCGTCATCCCACGGTTTAAACAGGTACCGATAGACATCGCCTCGATTTACCGCGTGGCGCATCGCTTCGGTGTCCGAATACCCCGTGAGAATAATCCTGAGCGTCTCGGGATAGTGTTCCTTTACCCACTCCACAAACCGGTGGCCCTCGATCTGGGGCATCTTCTCATCTGAGATCAGTACGTCGATTCGGTGTTTCTTGAATATCGCAGTGGCCCCTACCGCGCTGTCGGCGGTGAACACTGCAGTGTCCGGCAGTTCATCAAAGAGCCGTTTCAATGAGTTCAGGATATTCGGCTCATCATCGACTAATAACAGGCGATATGAGGATTCGTTATTCATCGCGTCCACTCTCTTTGGGTAGCTGTAACACAAACATCGTTCCCTGTCCCTGGTCTGATTGTAGTTGTGATTGTAAGCGCAAACTGCCGCCGTGACGATTCACGATAATATCGTAGGCGATGCTCAGGCCCAGACCCGTTCCCTCGCCGGCTTTTTTTGTCGTGAAGAACGGTTGAAAGACCTGCCCCTGTATTTCCGCGGGAATTCCGGGGCCATTGTCGGAGACGCTGCAGCAGACATGCTCATCTTCCTCCCACGTTCGTATGGTGATTGTTCCCCGCTCCGTGTTCCCGGATGCTATCGCCTGGGCGGCGTTGACGATCAGGGTGAGCAGAACCTGATTGATCTCATTGGCGTTGCATGCCACCGGCGGCACGGAACCGGCCTCCACGGTGACATCGGCGACGTATTTGTACTCGTTGCGGG
>JAWOCO010000126.1:0-3800 GCA_046483765.1 Alkalispirochaeta sp.
TCCTCGCCGATCGAAGGTAAACTGCAGGGGATCGTCGGAGGCAATCGGATCCACCCCGGGACCGTCGGTGACCAGCGGAAGCTCTCCCGGGGGAAGTTCCTCGGGGCCCCCGGCGCACCCCGCCAGGGAGAGCGCCACCGCCGCGGACACGGCAAGCACTGCTATCAAGGTCCGCGCGACCCGGTCCCTACTCATCGGCGGAGCCTCTTCTTGAACTCATGGTAATACCAACGCCGCCCGCGCTCGGCGGTACGAAACATCCCCCCCACCACCGGCGATCGCACCAGATCCCAACACCCGGGACGGTTAATAATCGCTCCACCAAATCCCGTCTTGAAACGGTACAGGCCGTGCATGGGATGGGCGGGATCGTCGCTGGGAGGAATACCGAACATGTCGTAGGCGGTGTCGCCGGCGGCCTTGGCATCGCGCATCGCCTCCCACTGGATGAGGTAGCTGGCCATGAGGTTGCGCTTCACGTTGGCGCCGGCGCCGTAGAGGTAGGTACTCATTCCCTGGTAGGAGGCGACGATAATTCCGGACAGCAGATCTTCTTCGTGGTTAGCGGCGTAGAGCGTTACCGCCGGCGCCGGCTCGCCGGCAGCGCCCATGGACACGGCGGTTTCCACCACGTCCTGGTAGTAGCGCAGGGGATGAATCGAAATCTGATCCCGCCGAGCGGTCTCCCGGTAGAGCTCATACCAGCGCGGAAGTTCGTCCAGCGCCGCGCCGTCGCGAAAGCGCGTCACCGTGACCCCCTTCTTGGCGGCCAGGCGTACGTTGTAGCGCGTCTTGCCCTTCATCGCCGTCATAATCTCCGCTTCATCGGGGGTGAGATCTACCACGGTGGTGTCCGGCGGCTGAACCCGCACCGGGGCACGCCGCAGCCCCGCCGCCTCCGCCGCCGCGGAATCAAACTGCGCCACAGTCCAGGGCACGTCCCACCGCATGAGGTGGGGGGCGCCGCCGCTTCCGTGGGGTTCCAGATTCCGGAATCGGTCTACGTACGAACCGATCGGTTCCGCGGGGCTCTCCCCGTAAAACGCATGGGGGGCGTAGGCGAAGCGTACCGGGCCCACCGAGCGCTGCAATACCATCGGCGCCTCGGTGTTACCGAGACGCTGCCAGCCCTGACGTGCTCTGACGCGGCTCCACCACTCACTCTGCAGCAGAGAAAACGAGGGTTGCACGGCTCAGCCGACATCTCCGGCGGCAACCTTGGTCGTCCGTACCGGATGATCCCCGGCCATGAGGCGCGCCGATCCCACCCGGACCTGGTGATCTTCCGCGCACAGGGGAATCGCGAAGAAATCATCGATCTTGATGCGCTTCAGCGTCTCATCGGCGTCCGCCGGTTCGTAGCCTTCCAGGGTGATCCGCGTGCCCGGCTCCACCCCGTCCACGAAGAGCACATCCACCACCTCTCCCCGCTCCTCACCCTCGGCGGCGGGAGCAGGAGCACTGGCGGCGAGGAGCATACCGTGGCTCTTTACGCCGCGTAACTTGGCGGGCTTCAGATTGGAAACGACGATAATCGTGCGCCCCAACAGTTCCTCGGCGTCGTAATGCGGTACCAGCCCGGAGACGATCGTACGCCCCTCTTCCGAGCCGTCGTCCAGCGTCTCGATGTAGAGTTTATCCGCCTCGGGATGCGGTTCCACCTTCACGATCTTGGCGGCGCGGAGTTCCACGGTATCGCGAAACTGCTCCTCCAGGGGGGGTGCCGCCGGCTCTTGCGCTGCGGCGTCTGTCCCGGCTGCTTCATGAGCTGCGGCATTTGCTGCCGCGGCATTACCAGCCGCGGCGTTTGCTGCCGCGGCATTACCAGCCGCGGCCTTTCGGGCGGCGCGCTCTGCCTGACTCCCGCTGAACCGTCCCCGCAGATCCTCGATGAGCTCATTGGACAGCTGCTCGAAGAGAATCTCCGGGGCGCCGGTGCGCTCCAGCCCGGAGGGAGCCGCCAGGTCGTTCCAGGAGAGCGTCTCCACCCCGAGGATCGCGCGAATCCGCGCCGCCGTGGCGGGGATGTAGGGCTCCACCAGAATCGCCAGGTCGCGAATCAGATACACCAGGTCGCTGAGCAGCGCGTGCGTGCCGTCGGGGTCGGTCTTACGCGTTTTCCACGGCTCCGCCGCCTGAAAGGTGCGGTTTCCGTAACTGGAAAGGGCAAACACCTGCCGCAGGCCGTCGCGTAGCCCCGCCCACTCCAGTTTTTCGGTGATTTCGCTCTCCCGCCGGCGCACCTCCTGCCAGAACTCCTGCCGTCGGGGGTCTCCCTCACTCACCGGCAGCACGGTACCGTCGAAGTAGCGCGTGAGAAAGGTGAGCGTGCGGTTCACCAGGTTCCCCAGGTTGCCGATGAGTTCGCCGTTGACCTTCTCCTGGAAATCGTCCCAGGTAAAGGTGTAATCACTGGTCTCCGGCCGGTTGTAGAACATGTAGAAGCGCCACACATCGGCGGGAATGCCGGTGTCCTGGGCGTCATTGCCGAACACCCCCACCCCTTTGCTCTTGGAAAACTGGCCGCCCTCGTAGTTGAGGTACTCCGAGCTGGACATGTGGTGCAACAGCGTCCATTGGTCACCGCTTCCCAACAGGCTTGAGGGAAAGATCACCGTGTGAAAGGGGATGTTATCCTTCCCGATAAACTGAAAGAGCTCCACCTGGTCGGGGTTTTTCCACCAGTCTTCAGCCCAGCGATCGGTGAGGGTGGCGGTAATCGAGATGTAGCCGATGGGGGCATCAAACCACACGTAGAACACCTTGTCCTCAAAGCCTTCCAGCGGCACCGGGATACCCCACTTCAGGTCCCGCGTGATCGCTCGTTGCCGCAATCCATCCCGGATCCAGCCTTGGGTCATTTGAATCGCGTTACGCGACCACTTGCCCTCCACGCTGGCGCGAGACAACCATTCCTGTAATTTGGGCAGCACCGCCGGTAGATCGATGTAGAGGTGCGTGGTCTCCTTCACCACCGGCTTGGAGCCGTCCATCGCGCTGCGCGGATCGAGGAGATCGGTGGGATCGAGCAGTTTACCGCAGTTTTCGCACTGATCTCCGCGGGCGTCCTCGTAGCCGCAGTACGGGCAGGTGCCCCGGACGTAGCGGTCGGCGAGAAACATCTGCGACGCCTCACTGTAGAGCTGCTCGATCGTTTCTTCCCGAATGTACCCGTTGTGATAGAGCTTCAGGAAGATATCCTGGGTGATCTCCGTGTGCTCCGGAGTGGAGGTGCGGCCCCACTTGTCGAAGGAGATCTCGAACCAGTTGTAAATGTCGGTGTGGATCGCGTGATACCGGTCACACAGTTCTTTCGGGGTGATGCCCTCTTCCCGGGCGCGCGTTTCCGTGGCGGTGCCGTATTCATCGGTGCCGCACACATAGAGCGTCTCGTACCCTCGGGAGCGACAGAACCGGGCAAATACATCGGCCGAAAGGACCTGAATCAGGTTGCCGAGGTGCGGAATGTTGTTCACGTACGGGAGAGCGCTGGTGATCAGGCGTTTCTTCATAATGCGCCATGATATGAGCGCCGCTGCGGCAGGTCAACAGTGAAAATCCGCCGGGCGACGATGAGTCGCCCGGGGTGTTCAATGGCTACTCGATATCGATGAGCTCTTCAACCTCGGATTCTTCTCGCAGTTCGGAGACATATCCTTGTGCGCTCTGGTTGCGCCCCTCCTCGGTGAGGAACTGGCGTATGCGCTCCTGCGCCTGCTCGTAGCTGTGCGTCTGCGCCGGAACGCGCTCGGTCACCTGCAGGATGTGATAGCCGAACTGAGTCTCGATAACCGGCGACA
>JAWOCO010000152.1:0-14326 GCA_046483765.1 Alkalispirochaeta sp.
ACGGGATTGAGGTCTTGGACCGCCACGATGCGCTCTATGAGTTGGTAATGGACATTGCCCAGTCCGGAATTGACAAGGAGGAGGCCACCGCACGACTCGCCCGGTTGTGTAATCCATAGGACGAGTCACGGTACTCGAAACCGATCAGCCAATCGCCGTAGAAATTTGACCAAAAGATGAAGATATTGGACACTATTGCCATGAGTTACCGCGCTATTACGAAACGGCTTACCTATATCGATGGTCGCCTCCGCCACCGCCAGGACTATCCATCCGCCGCCGATCTTTCCCGTGGCCTGAATGCCGAGCACGGTGAAGACGTGACCACCCGCACCATCCAGCGGGACATCGAAAAGATGCGCGACCGCGGCGCTCCCATCGAGTACGACCCCCACCGCCACGGCTACTATTACAGCAACATGTCCTGGCAACTTCCGGGTATCGACCTCACCGAGGGTGACCTCATGGCACTCATGGTGGGCGACCGTGCCCTGGAGGGCTATCGCAATAGTCCCTACTATGACGAACTTCGTTCCGTCTTTGAGCGCCTCACTATCCTTCTGCCTGACAAGGTGACCGTCAGTTCCGAAGACCTTATCGCCCATATCTCCGTCATCTCCGACCCGGTGACCCGGATCGATGAAGAGGTCTGGTCCGTGGTGCGGGAAGGTCTCTACAAACAGCAATCGATCGCCATCCACTATCAGTCACCGGGACACACAGAAACCGCCGCCCGGATTGTCGATCCGCTGCACCTGGTGGGACATCGTGGGGAGTGGTACCTCCTGTGCTGGCCGCACCACCATGAGGAGGTGCGGATCTACGCGCTCTTCCGAATCAAGCAGGCCCGGGTGCGCAGGGAGACGTTCACCCAACCCGAGGGATTTTCCGTTGAGAAGTACATCGACCCATCCTTTGGCGTATTCGTAAACGAAGAGGCCGCCGACATCGCGGTCCGCTTCGATGGCGAGGCCGCCAGCAAGATCCCCGAGAGACGCTGGAGCTCAGGGCGCGGGCCCGCGAGTGGTTTACTGGAGCGGCGGGGCGGTACGAATAGTTACCGCAAATATCCTCTCCCAGCGACACTGCATGTCGCTGGTCACCCGGCAGTATGGAGAAATGATGATGAGAACCTGGAACAACAAACTGTATCTGGACGCGATGCCGGGACGCAAAAAACTCGGACGCCCACAGGGAGATTTCGAAGGGTGGCTGAGGGAGATGCGCGAGTACCACATCGGTACTGTGGTGTGCCTGGCACCCGACGAACAGATCGCCGCGGAAAGCCCGGAATACTCTCAGTGGCTGGCCCGGCATGAGTCCACTGAGAGCGGAAGATCCGCGGTAGAAATAATCCGCCTGCCTATCGATGACTTCAGTGCCCCGGTCCCGTTTCAGGCACCTGCTTTCTGGAAACACGCCGAGTCGGTCGCCTCGAAGATTCACGCCGGAGAGCGTGTCTTCGTCCACTGCGGTGCCGGCGTCGGCCGTACCGGCATGTTTGCCGTGGGGGTCCTGATGCAGCTGGGATACGGGTACGATGAGGCGGTCGACGAGATCACCGCCGTCGGGTCGTATCCGGAGACGCCAGCCCAACGGGATTTTGTGAGAATGGGATGGGGCGAGTCTGAATAGATCTACCTTCCGTAACTGGCACTGCGCCACGCCCCTGTAATGCGATTTGACATTCCCATCTACGACGGGAGTACACCGGTATATGAGGATCAGCACCTGGTCATATAGATCCCAGTTTTGGCGCACCAACTCGAGCGTCTCTGGCAGCCGGTTGGTCACCATTGTTCGGGCGGTATCACCGACTACACCATAGGCCTCAGCCCGCGATCCACAACCTTACACTCCCGTGAACCCCGCTAAACGAGAATCGCGGTGATCGCCTTCTCAAACTGGGTATCGTCGTTCATTCAAACCTCCAGTACCGTATACACCGTTCCCTGCATCACCAGGTTGATGAGCGTCTCTTTGACCGGTTTTCCTGTCGCCTCTTCCACCGTCCGGCGATAGTGGGCCAGTTGCGGCCCGTAGTGCGCCGCCGCCGAAAGTGGATCCACTCCAGAGTATGTCTTGTGGTCGACGATGACCCACCCATCCGAGGTCTCCGCCAACAGGTCGATCCATCCGCGCATCACCTGACCGGCCTCGTTGCGAGAGAAGACGGGCCACTCCCGGTGAAGCGAGGTGTTCGGGTACCGCGCTGTAAGAAAGGTCTCGAGGGCGTCAACGGCTCCGACCACAGGCGCGGCGATAGCCTCGACCATCTCGCTCCCGAGACCCCAGCGGCGCAAGATCTTCTCCGCCTTACCGGGAAGCCGGTGGGCGGGAGCGACGGCAAAGACGGCGTGAATGGCGCTGCCAAGGGCAGTACCGTCAAGATCGTCTCCCGATAACGCTCCGGGAGTAGCGATTGCCGCGCCGATCGTTGCCACTTCCACAGCCTCGTACGTGGATGCGTTGTCGGTAACCCGACTGGGGACAATGGAACGGGGAAGCCGATCAAAGTGTTCGCGATCACTACGAACCGGAAGGAGGATCGGCGTGGTCTGCGCCGCTGCACCCTCCCCAGCTGTATCGTCGGCTCCTGGCTCGGGCGTCTGGACGGTGATCTCCGCCGGAACGGAAACGGTGCCGACGAGAAGCTGTTGTTGCCCTTCCATAGCGGGCCAGCGGATTAGGGGGATTTCGTTACTGTCGGTGAGCCGCTGGAGCCAGCGGTCCGACGGTTTCGTAAGGCTGTGTTTGCGGGCGTTGCGAACGGCGAAGATGAGATGGTCTCTGGCGCGGGTGGTACCGACGTACAGGAGGCGCACACTCTCATCGTTGCCGGCCGAGCGCACCTGTTGCTGGAGCGGCGTCGCACCGAGGAGCGTGTCCAGGTGCGGAAACTTCTTTCGGGAACCGAAGGGCCACGGCCAATAATGGATACGTCTACCCGCGAGGGGATCCTCCGGATTGAACGGGGGCGCCGAGACAACGTGAACCCCAAAGACGCTCGCGTCGTACGTCTTGTCCAGTTCAGCCAGCACGACGACGGGCCACTCTAATCCCTTGGCGCCGTGGTAGGTAGTCACGACGCAGCTCCCGGACCCACGCCCCCGAGCCTGACCTTCTCCACTCTCGGCGACGTGCGCCACAAAGCCGTGGAGGGACGCGGGAGAGCGGGCGGCGCGCTGCAGCTCCTCGTACTCCCGTGCGAGCCCGCGCAGGGCCTCGACATTCGCGCGGCGCACGTCGGGGCGGCTCCAGCCGGAGACGAGGGTCATGAGGTCGGTGACCGCCACGACCGCATCGAGAGCGTCAACGATCGAGAGGTGATCTCCCTCCTCTCTGATCCGGGATAACTCGGCGGGAACCTCTTCCTCTCTCCAGGCGGCCAGTGTCTCCGCCGGCGCGGTAAGCAACGCCGGCAGCAGGTCGTCTTCGGCGGAGAGAAGCACCATGAGTTCGGTCAGGGCGAGCGTATCCTTAGCATCAGCAAGGTAGCGCAATGCGGCGAGGGTGATTTGCGCCTCTCGAGCCTCGGAGAGGAGCCCCGCTGAGACGGAGGCGCGAACGCCCCGCTCACCGAGCGCTTCGGCCACGGCGGCACAGTGGCCGTTGCTCCGGCAGAGGATGGCGATGTCCCCAGGGGACACCTCGGAATGGCCTTGAAGAAACCCCACCACCCCCGCCGCAACGGCCTTGGCGTCTTCGCCTCTGTTCTTACTGTCGAGATACCACGCGGAGATCTGGCCTCCCGCGCCCTTGGCCGCCCGTTTCGCGGGAAGGGTCAGTTCAATTTGCGTCCGCGGGGTGTCGTGGAGGGCCTGCGTGAAGATCGCGTTGGTGATATCCAGGATTGCCTGCCGGGAGCGCCACGAATGGGAAAGGGTCTCCTTGCTATCGAGCAGCTGGGCGATCCGGGCCATCAGCGTGGGGTCGGTTCCCCGGAACCCGTAGATCGCCTGCTTGGGATCGCCGACCCAGACAGACCGTCCGACAACCCGATGTAGCTCCAGAAAGAGGGCAAGCTGCATGGGACTGGTGTCCTGAAACTCATCGACCATAACAATAGCAATGCGCTCGCGAATACCGCGTTGTACATCATCCCGTTCCTTGAGAAGACCGAGGACGGAGGCTTCTAGGTCGTCGTAGTCGGTGAGGCCCCGCTCACGCTTGTAGTCGGTAAACTGGACGAGCGCTTCAGCGGCACAGCTGTAGACGCCGGTCACCATCGTCCGGAAGTCGGCAAGGAACTCCGGTGCTTCACAGACTCGTCGGGCGATGCGGTGGAGTCCGTCCAGAACTCCCGTCGCGTCCTGCTTGGGTTCCGCCGTTGCCAGCTCCACCCACCTTCGCCACGGAACGGAGCGTCCCGCCGTGGAGTCCGAAAGAAATCGTCGGAGGATCGCCGCCACCTCCTGAGTTCCCTTGCGGGGAGCGTCGATCGCCTCGAGCTGCTCCAACGCCGCGGACGCTGCCGCGATGAGCTCATCATTGGTCGGATCAGGTCCTGCCGTGGAGACCGTCTCTTCCCAGATCGCGATCGTCTCTTCCGCCTGAGCGCGCAGGTCGGCGGCGGTCATCCCGTTGGCCCGGGCAGCCGCCACGATATCCCGGACGTCATCCCGCCAGTCTCGTTCTTTGGCGTAGCCAGACCCCTCCCCAGTGCGCCCCATCCGCCGCGCCGGCGGCTCCATCGCATCGGTGACGTTGTCGATTGCGGTGGCGACGGCGGCGTTGAAGATCCGATCTGCATCACCCTCGGGAAGAACTTCCACATCCGGAGAGATCCCCGCGTCAATGGCGTACTCCTTAAGGAGCCGAAAACAGAGACTGTGGACGGTTCCGATGTACGCGTCCGCTACCCGGGCGCCAAGATCGGGGTGTCCTTGACTGGTGAGAGACTCCCGCACGCGGCTGCGCAGTTCCGCAGCTGCCTTCACAGTGAAGGTCGTGGCCATGATCCGTTCCGGCGGAACCCCGTTGTGAACGGCCTCTACGATTAGCTCAGTAAGGCGATACGTTTTGCCGGTGCCGGCGGAGGCGCTGATCAGTTCTATCGCGCTCATATCTGCCCCCGGCCGAATCCGCAGAGCACGGAAAAGTCACAGAATCTGCACGGCGGTTGGACATACAGACCACCGGCATCCTCTATGGTCTGCCTGCGGCGGGTCGCGGCGTCCTCATCCGCGGCCTCCTCCAGCCCGGTGACATCAACGACACCGTCGATATGAACTCGCTTGAGCGCCTCCGCGGTCGACCGTTCGCCCCGACGCCAGATCTCGTGGAGCGTTCGGTCTGATTCCACCGCATCATCTCCCGCCAACCGGCTGTCGGTGATGAGCGTCGTTTTGGGTAGCAGAAAGTATCCGCTTCCGACAGGTTTGCGTGTGGTTTCCTGCTCAATGAGCCACGCGTACGACGCCAGTTGCAGGGCAGCCCCGGTCGATACGAGCTCAGTGTAGAACTTCTCGGCTGAGGAGTACTTGAGGTCGAGAATGAAAGGGTTGCCCTCCCCGTCTGCCAGCTCCATGTCGGCGGGGCCGCGAAACTGGACCGTTGTCGCGGTACCGTTGGCGCTGAGGGTGAGCGTCCAGGGTGCCTCGAGAAACGTCTCCACCCGTGTGATCGTGAGGCCGAGGCGGAGAATCACCTCGCCCAGGGCGGTTACCGCCGCGACAACGCGTTCCTTGTAGCGCCGGCGGGAAACGTTGCGCCCTGGCTGCAGGAGCTCGGCCGCCATGGCAGGAACCATCTCGTCGAAGAGCGATGCCGCCAGTTCACCACAATGGTCCGGGAATACTCCCTCCGCAGCGTGCTCCCGGGCGATCCGCTCGACGATCGCGTGGGCCATCGTACCGATCATTTGGCTGCCCGTGGGAAGCGTGACGTGTGCAGCTGCCGACAGTACTCCGGTTGATCCGAGAGACCACTTCATGGGGCACCCGATGAGGGAGCTGATTGCGGAATAGGAGAGCTTCCCGGGGTATCGGATCGATCCAGGTGGAACGTGGTACACCGACGGAGTGTCATTCCACTCCGCACGAGGCGCTTCCTCGCGGACCACGGAGACACCGGCAATTTCTACCGCCGAACCAGCGCAGGACAGATCAACTTCTCTGACCCATGATCCGAGCGCCTGTTTCAACTCCGCCAGCCACGGTGCCATCTCGGCGTCGGCCCCCCGAATCCGCTCCGGCACCAACGCGACGATGTGTCGATCGGAAACCGATAGCGTGGTCCGGAGATTCCACTCTCGCCGGGCCCGCACGATCTCGGGAGACTCTAGGAGGTATCCTGCGGCTTTTAGAGTCTCCCGCTCAGGGTCCGTAAAGCGTTGCGCAACCGCCGGTTCCGGGTCGCTGGTGTTCCAGTAGATCAGGAGCCGTGCGCCGGCGGGAACGGCCGCAAGGGAGCCGTACACGGTCCACGGGGCCGCCTCCTCCTCGCCCCCAGCGGAAACGGGGTGTGCGATCGTACCTATGACACGCTCTAGAAGCGCTCGAGGAACCCGGTACCCTCCATCGCGGCTGAGGCCCGCGACGATTTCCCGCAGCTCGACGATATGCCCAAGAGTGACCCGCAGGGTCTGCCGCTGATCAGCCTGTGCAGCTACGCGGCGATTGAGCCACGTCAGTCGCTCATCCAGAACTGCCGCGGGCACTCCCGCTTCCGGATCGAAAAGTTCCCCCGCAAAGATGCGGTCATATCGGTCCGCCGTCTCCTCGTCGGTGGCCGCTGCAATGCGTCCGAGCGCGTTGGCCCACTTCGGGCCGCCCGTACCGGGGTGCTCACTGATGGCGTGAATGAGCTCCCGAGATACAACCGCCGGCACCAGCTCCCCCGCAACGGAAAGGAACGAGACGATCGCCTGAGGATCCGCGGGGCTCCAGACGGTCGCAAGGAAGGCTGGAAGTATCTGGAGCGCCCACCGGGCGGCGGACCGGCTGCCGCGGCCGGTCGCTGGAAGGTTCCACCGCATAAGTGTCCAGTCCAAGGCGGAGGCGTCCCCCGGTACCACCAGAGCGAGGTTGCGCGCCGCCGCCGGGCTGTCTTCCTGGAGCCGGGAGAGCATCGCTGCGAGATGCTCTGCGGCGTGCCACTCGTCGGAGGCGGTGACAACCGTCAGAGCGGGAAGCTGGGGGGCGCCGGCATCGGGGGTGTCCTTCGCCATTTCTCCGCGGTACTCCACTTCCCCGCCCGCCGCGAGCACGGCGTCAAGGAGGGTGTGCCACACCGGCGGAAGGAGCGCCCGCGGCTCATCCACGACGATCCGATACCCGGCAAACGGCGTCAGACTACGGAACTCCGCAGAACGAAGTTCGTCCAGAAGATCCATGACCCGATCGGGCACGCCGGCCCCCGGGGTATCGAGATTGTCGGTCAGGGCGGTAATCGTCTGAAGGCGGGCACCCGGCAGCGGCTGGTCTCCAGCGCGGGCACCCGGGCCGTGAGCCACCTGAGCGGTGAGCAGCTCATCACGAATAGACAGGAGTTCCGCAGCGGTTCCCCACGAGTCAGCGGCGAAAGAGGAGCGGAACCAGTCGTGAACGGATGAGGTTGCCAGTACACCCATCATCCCAGCAACCCGCGCGGCGTGGGAGCGGCTGACGCCGGAGGTCCCACAGCGAGACTCCAGAACGGCCAGCAGACCGAGCGGGCCGGTGGTGAGCTCCCCCAGCGAGAAATCCTGGTCACTCCAGGGAGCTCCATCCCACCCAGTATTGAAGTATATGGTCATAGAGTCTCCAGTGTATCATGCGCGAGTATAATGGTCCTGCGTGCGCGTGGAATGCAAAAGACTCTCTACAGTGTCGCGCGTGTTACGAGGCAGTCAAACCGCGATACCCTCTACCTTGTTCGTTCAACTTTCCGCGACTGCTGCGAACATCCCAGTCTTTAGATTGCGATTCCCTCACCAAAGAGAGCGTTGTGGTACGTCGTGTAACGCTTCATTTCCTGTCCTTCGGAAAAGCGGGTGCCATCTCGTCGATGTGGCGCAAACTCCTCGCGATATTGAACCCATTCACGCATACCCGATTGAATGGATTCGAACCTTCCAATGCCGGCCGCCGCAACGATAGCCCCGCCAAGCGCCCCGCCGTCAGCTGCTTCACAGACTCGAACCGGAAGATCGAGGAGTTCAGCTTTTGCTTTCATCATCGTGTTTGAGGATGCGCCCCCACCGGTTGCCAATAACGTCTTGGGAAGCAGCCCGGAGCTACGAAAACAGTGTAGGTTCACGAGCAATTCTGCATTCATCCCTTCTATGAGGGCTCTGACAAGATTACTCTTGGTCACATGGCTTCTCACATTGAGAATCGCCGCACTCATGCTCCCATCCAGGTACGGCGTCCCGCTCCCGTTCAGATGCGGAATAATTGTCACCCCGGCTGAACTCTCCGCGGAGTCTGCCAGCATCGCCGATATTGCATCGGTGGTGAGCTCGGTATCAGCACCGTAGTAGATGTTACGCGCAAACCAAGTAACCAGGTCCCCTCCTCCGAGGGTATATCCGTAGGTGACTGGAGCAGAATCGGGCAAGTACGGAACCTGAGCAAGTTTATACCGCCGCATTTCATCCAGATTTGCATCAGGAGGTACCATTGCCGTCAGACACTCGACGGATCCCAGCCCATCCGTGGCCTGGTCGAAGGAGTGGAGGCCCGCTCCTATTGCGGCAAAAACCTGATCATGGCCACCAGCAACTACCTCGACCGAGTTACCCAGCCCGAGAGAACTCTGCAACTCCGGTCGAACATGTCCGATGCGCCGGCCAATCGGAACGATTGTGGGAAAGAGCCGTCGTCCGATACCCGCGGCGTCCAAGAGGTCGGCAAACCACGCGTCCCGCGTCAGGTCATATGCCATCGTACGCGCCGCAAGTGAACGGCTGACGGCAAGCTCTCCGGTCAGATACATGATCAAAAAATCCGCAACGGGCAGGATCGTCCTCGTTTGCTGGAACAGCTCCGGCTCATGATCTCGAATCCACATGAGACGTGGCAGCGTATACGCATACGATATGCCACACCCATTACGCGCATACGCTGCCGCATCGCCGAACTCGCTCCGCAGCACCTGAGCATGGGATTGTCCCCGATTGTCGCTGTACATCACGACATCACCGACAGGCTTCAGGTTTCGATCCAACAGAACTACCGCCTCACCAAAAGAGGCTACCGTAATCGCTTGAATGTCATATTCAGTTACGTTCAGTTTTTTGACCGCTCCGTGGAAGGAGTTCATGATCAGCTCAGGAGAAAGACTTACCGCACCATCTTGATCACGAACCAGGTCGTAGCCCATACGACTGCTCGACTGGATTCTGCCGTGTCCATCGACGATTGTTGCCTTGACCCCGGATGTCCCGATATCGATTCCGACGTATGCTTCGCCTTTCATGATCTACACCCGGACAAATTCGATTCCGGTCAAGTCACAGAAAAGTCGCCATTTGTCTTCCAGATCTCCCAGATGAATGCATTGATGATGTGAGCCCCCGTTAGAGAGCCACCCATTCATAGTCGCTTCGATTCCGGTATCCGGCTTGTAATGGTAATATGGCATTTCAACATTCGGCATTTCTTCCGTATCAAGAATGTGACCCCGGGACAGGATGAGGCGAAATCCACCTTCCGGTCTTGCTATCAGCGTAACAAGCGTCGCAGGCCCCGGTTCCGCCGAAAAGACGGTTGTCGGCGGGTTCTGAAGCCCCCCTATTCCTAACGGGCGGTCGACCAGGCGTATCGGCCGGTCTGTGCGGGCGATCTTCCAGTTGCCTTCCCCCATATGGCTCATCAGTATCGACCCACGTGAGAAGTCCATAGCGTACATCTCGATGAACGACGCGTCCTCTTTCAGAAGCTGCCCGATAGTGACTAACACGGTCGCCATTGCGTCACCTTCACCGCCGTACCCAAAACCTTCCGCCATGAGATTTGACGCGGCCATAAGCGGGATCTGGAGAAAACGGCCGTCATCCGCCGGTGCATTGAAGTACACCGATATACCGGCATACCCCATCCTGAGAAGAAACTTCTTGATCCCGAGCTGAAACTTAGCGGCATACCGGTGACGCTCCTCAGGAATCTGGGGGTCGATCTCGAAAGCCGCACGATTATCAGCTATCACCGCATCTACTTCCTGTTCTGTCACCGATTCCATCTCATGATAGATCAAACCGATTCCGGTCTGGTCTATCTGGATTCCTAATGTACGGAGCAGCTCCGCAGGATTCACTTGAATGTCACCCATGGCAGTCATCTGACCGACCTGAGAAATTCGAATCCGCGGCAAATCGGAAACAACTCGCACCACGGAAGCCCATTCAATAACTCGTGTTCGAAACGAGACGTCACGCCAATTGCCGGACCACACCGTGTAAGATGCCCCCGACCACATCAAAGCATTGCCCGTATCCTGAGCCCCGTGGATACCCTGATTATAGGTTAGATCGGCCATGTCCCAGTCTGTTCCCACTTCCGCTTCCGGCTGAATGTTGGCGAGGAAAATCGGCAGCCGGTTCTGCCTGAGCGCATTGTACGTGAGAAAGGATGCCCCATAGGTCAGCATGATGATCATCACCCCATCACAAGAATCGCTGTTGAACTGCCGGAGCAACCGTTCTATCGACTCACGGTTTATTGCCGCCTCAGGAAAAACGAATTCGATCTCATTTCCAAACGAGGCGATCACCTCACGCGCAAAAGACTCCTGCCGTTCCTTGATGCCGGGATGGATTGGGAGATAGAGCTCCTGCATAATTCCCAGTACACCGATTCGCGGTTTCCGTCCGCTCAGTTCTGAAATCATTCCAGCCATGGTCAGTCCCCTTTTGAAAAAAGCATGTTTCGAGTGTCTTGCAGTTCAAACTTCATAATTGTGTCTCGTGTTGCCTCGTAGACGGCGTCCCTCGCTTCGTCGGGTCGATGAGACATTAGCGCTTCATACGGTCTGCGGAGGTCTGATGCGACGTTGATTTTTGCCACACCGTTTTGGATAGCCTGGAGTACATTGTCCCGAACAATGCCGCTGCCACCGTGCAAAACGATGGGTATTGCGAGTCGACGTTGAATTTCCCGTAGATGGTCAATATTCAGACGTGCCTGAGTTTTTTCTTTCCGGCGTTCCACCGCAGAAATTGGACCATGAATATTTCCGAATGCGATTGACAGCCAGTCTACTCCCGTCTCCTCCACGAAACGCACCGCTTCATCGGGATCGGTAAACCCCTTGCCGGAGGCGTAGAGTTCTTCGTAGGGAGGTAGTGGCCCCGCCTCGTGTCCAAGGACAGCACCTAATTCACCCTCTACCGGGACGCCGCGAGAATGAGCCAGCGCACACACAGCGGCAGTAGCTTCGATGTTTTCCGATAGTGAGAGCCGTGATCCGTCGATCATTACGGAGTCGTAGCCCAGGTCCAGTGCCTCCGAAATGATCGGGAGATAGTCTACCCGGACATCGTCTTCATCAATCACCGGAATATGGTCCAGATGGAGCCGGATATGATCCGCGTCTGCCCATCGCAGAAACTCGTCTCGAACCTGCCGAGGTCCTCCGGATTCGAACTTGGTCCACTCCAGACGCGCTACATCGACGAATGCAAAAGAGTTCATATCTCGAACAGCGCGGATAATTGGCTCCATCATCGGGAGATATGGAATGTTGAACGCAGGGATGGCAGTCTGGTTCTTCAAAGCATTGTCAACGATTTCTTTCGAGTTCATGTATAGTTCCCTTTCATATACCTAGTAGCCGTTGCACTGTGCAAACGGCTGAAAATGCGCGGACACGAGCGATACCACGTCCGTTTCATAGGACCTCCTTGAACAATTGAAGCGCTTCAATTAATGCTATCATAGTTTTGCTGCCTGTCAACAAAAAATTCTACAGACTATTTGCATGTAGTTAATTGGCAGAGGAGCTGAGTGCATCTAAAATTGAATCGCTTCGAAAGGACGGTACATGGCAACACTCAAAGACGTAGCTCAAAAGGCAGGGGTATCTGAAGGCACCGCATCTATGGTGATCAACGGAAAGGCGGGACCAAAGAACAAGACCCGTGAACTCGTTCTCCAAGCTGCTAGAGAATTGAAATACGTCCCAAACTCCGCCGCACGAAATCTGGCTAAAAGGGAGTCGACAACCGTTGGACTCGTTGTTACTGACATTGAAAACCCGTTTTTCGGAAGTATTACGAGATACGTAAACCATTTCCTCGGCCGTCAGGAGCAATCCATGATCCTGTCAGTCTCCAACGACGACGCGAAGACTGAGGACTCCATTCTTGCCAATTTTATACAACAAGGTGTGCGGGCAATAATTGTTGCACCAACCCAGCTATCACGTCGAGACACGAGTACTTTTGCGAACGTTCACGACCATGGGATTCCGATTGTCTTTATATCAAGCTACTACGAAGGCTTTGCGGCTCCACGAGTTCTTACCGACTATTCGCAAGGCAGCTTCGAACTCACCAACTACCTCATCGACACTGGTCACTCAAATATTCGGTTCCTCGTTTCTCATGACATCAAGGCGCCCATCGCCAAAGAGAGAATTGACGGCTTCCTTCGGGCGCACAACCACCATTCGATAACGCCGCACAACCGAGCGATCCATCGCTGTCCGCACCCAGACTACGAATCCGGGTATCGCGAGGCACGACGCGTATTGGAAGACGGTAAACCCGACGCGATAATCGCCATAAACGACGTAATGGCCCTCGGCGCCAAGCGGGCCATCAAGGAACATGGTCTAAGCGTCCCTGATGACATCTCAGTCGCCGGATATGACGACGTGGTCTTTTCGTCGCTTTCAGAAATTCCGCTCACCACGGTTCGCCAGAACATTCCTGAGATCGCTCGTGCCGCCGTAGACCTTCTCTTCATGCCTGATATAGATATCAACACAGACGTCCGAATAGCTCCCGAGCTGGTCATCAGGAAATCCACTCGGACCAAGCGTTGAGGCGTGATGCATGACTGCGGGCAAACGCGCCAGTCCTCGGTGCCGGCAGCGAATCGGACGGTCTATCGGAATCGAGGTCCACCAGATCGGACGGATGATTTCCGGGCAGCAGGTCTACACACTAAGTACGCCTCTGTGCTCGTCGATGTGGGGCGAGTCTGCCGTGTGAAGCCGAGACTCTCCATCACACCGAACATGCGAACCGCCTCAGGATATTTCAAAGACGGGACAGACTCCTCAATATGGCCAGGCAAGAAGGTATCCAATGCCAACGGAAGATTTCGTTGGATTCTCCCTCTGGATTGGAACCGTTCTCTCAAGCGCCGTGGCTTGGCACACTGACTACAGCCCGATTCGCGCTCCGAGGATGAGGCGACCCCGCGCGTCAGGATAGATAAACGGCTGAGGATCAAAGGACTTCTCACCGCTTTCAATCTGCCGGCGAGCTATCTTCTCCGCGTCATTTGACGCGAGTTCGCCCAGAATCGAGTGGATAAGACCTCCACCGAGGAGCACGCCAAATGAGGGGAGTAGCGATGCGATCGATTCTCCGCGCCACGTGGAACCAATCTCCCGGAACGAGTCGTTGATGTAATCGAGTTCACCAAACTGGACCTCTTCCGGAAGGAGAAAATACGCACCAGCGAGGGTACCGGCAGTAACGACCGCCGACCCTGCCAGGAAGGCAACACCGCGGCCGATCTCCCCTATTCCAAAATGACCACTCCCCGGCATAAGGTGCGAGGCCTGAGCAGCGCGGCGGACATAGTCCTCTTCCTGCGCAACGATCGACAGGGTCGCCCCGAGTTGACGCAGGTCGCCGATGGTAATCTCGTCAATGGTACTCGTTGCATGTTCGTCCATGAACTGATCGATCGCTTCGTTGTACGGTAACAACTGCTCTTCCGAAAGCCCCCAGTCTTCTTCCATGTGCATGGACTCGGCCAAGAGCGGACTCACCGCTACCGAGAAAGCTACTATCAATCCCATTGCAATAGTTCTTGTCACGTTTTGATTCTCCTTATCCACCTGAAACACCGGTGGACCCGGATGGTGTTACTCTGTTTGAACGAAATCATCAACCCAGGGAGCCGGGGGATCGTTCGATAACCATCTTGTCGCTTTGGCAAGGTACATGCAGGTCCTTAATGGGTATTGCAGGTGAGAACTCTCGGTGCCGCGCGTTGGTCACAATTTACGTGGTACACACACCATCCATTTGAGAGCATTCAGGGATATTAGTACTTTCCTTGCCGATATGTACTGTGTTCGTTACCTTCCGAGCTGAGGAGTACATGTATGAGTACATATAAACCACAGGCAGACGCAGTTCTCGAATTTCTCGGGACGTTATCGG
>JAWOCO010000383.1:0-42610 GCA_046483765.1 Alkalispirochaeta sp.
CGCACCGAGACCAACATGCACGAGGTTGAGTCGGTTCTATCGGAGGTTAAGCGTTCCTACGATTCACTCAAGAAACAGGCGGACAAGACCAAGCGCTACCGAGAGCTTCGGGAAGAACAGTTTGACCATGAAGTCACGCTACAACTGGCGCGACTGTCCCAGTTTCGCGGGCAATACGAGGATCACGAGCAGCGTGTGACCTCCCTGGATGCGCAACGGGGCGCGGTCAAGGGCGAGATCGATCGTTTGAACGAGCAGTTGGAGTCGGAGCTTGATCGAGTAAACACGATGGAGGGGCGGCTGGTGGAGGTGCAAAAGCAACTCTACGGCCTGGGCGTCGAGAAAAGCTCACGCATGGAGCGAATCACCCTCATCAAGGAACAACGCTCTCAGCTTGAGGATCAGATCGAAAACGAACGGGGCCGCCTGAAATCTCTGGAGCGCAAAGCGGAAGAGATTCGTGCCGCCGGAGAGGCGGCCACAACCGCTGCGGAGCAGGCGGAAACGCAGATCGCCGAGGCCGACGAGCAGATCGGTACCATCGAAGATCGGATTGCCCGGGCGCAGCAGCGGCAACGGGAAGCGCGCGAACAGATTGCCACCAACGATGAGACGATCGCCGCTAACGAGAAAGAGACTCAGGAATGTCAGCAGGAGCTTCGGGAGGTAACCGATGAACTCGTAACCGCCCTCGACACCAAACTGCGGGAATCGGGCTATTCGAGCTCCGACCGCAAGCGGGCTGAGGAGGAGCTTACGGCTGCCCTGGAACACTTGCGCATAACCGTTCACGGACGTCGGGATTCCGTGCTGGACCGGCTGAAGTTGCGGGACGGCAGGCGCGGGGACAGCGAGAGTGATGGTCTGACGGCTGCCGAGAACGCCTTCGCCGCGGTGGATGAGGGTTTGACCCAAGTCGTGACCGCGGTGGGCCGCTACCAGGAACGGATTCCGCGCTTTTTGGACGATTTTCTTGCCCCGGAAGGCACGATTACCCGTAAACGTTCGCTGGACGATCGCATCGAAAAGCTCAACGAGCATAACCGCCGCTTGCGAGAGCAAAACCGGGAGCTCTCCCGTGAAATTGAAGCGCTCCAGCAGACGATCGAAAAAGAGCGCAACAACCTGGAAGAGATGAAGATGAATCGCGTCCAGTTGCAGGGGCGCGCCGCCTCCTGGAAGGAAACCGCCGCTCGCCATGCCCGGGAGTACGAGGATAACCGGCGGCAGAGTGAAGAACTCACCCGTCACATCGATCGCGATATCGAGCGGGGCCACGCCATGGATCAGCAAGTGGACGCGCTGCACGAGGAGCACGCCGACCTGGAGCGCCGGGAAACCGAACTGCGCACGGAGCTCAAGGCGCTGGAAGACAAGATCGCCGCTGATAATCGCAGTCTCAAGGATGAAGAGCAAAATCTGAAACAGAAAATGCAGGACCTGGCGCAGCTTCAGGAGAAACTGGAGGAGGTCCAGGTGCGTCTGGCCGAGAAGCGGACCGAGATCCGTGGCCTCTACGATAGCTTCTCCGAGCGGCACGGCCGCGATTTGCGAGAGTTCGAGTCTCGTGAGCTGTCGCCGGAGGTGGACCAGAAGGCGCTCCGGGAACAGATCGCGACGCTGCGCGCCGAACTGAAAGAGCTGGGCAGCGTCAACCTGATGGCAGTGGAGGAATTCGCCGAGATTGCCGATCGTTATGAGTTTCTTAACTCCCAACTCGAGGATCTGCGGTCAGCGCGCCACGACCTGGTTCAGGTGACCACCGAGATAAAGCGGGAGTCGGAGCAACTCTTCGTGGAGACGTACAACCGGATTCGGAAGAACTTCCACACCGTGTTTCGGCGACTCTTCGGCGGAGGCCGCGCGGAACTGCGCCTTACCGATCCGGACAGTATCCTTGATTCCGGGATCGATATTTTGGTGCAACCGCCGGGGAAAAAACTCGAGAACATCGCCCTGCTTTCCGGTGGTGAACGCAGCCTCACTGCGGTGGCGCTGCTCTTCGCAACGTTCATGGTTCGGCCTTCGCCCTTTACCTTGCTCGATGAGATTGACGCCGCCCTGGACGAACACAACGTCAGCCGCTTTGTGAACATGCTCCATGAGTTTGGCGAGCAGTCCCAGTTTATCGTCATCACCCACAACAAAAAGACCGTGGCCGGAGCGCGCACGCTTCTGGGCGTGACGATGCAGGAGAACGGTGTGAGTCAGGTGGTGGCGGTCAGGATCGACGGGAATGGAGTTGAACCGGAGGAAGAACCGGAGGGGCAGCCGGAGGTCTCCGAGGAACCGGCGCTGGAGTTTGAGGACTCTGAATGAAACGGTGGATCGTCTGGGCCGGTGGTGGCGCCTCGCTGATTTTGCTGCTCGCGGCGGCGCTCCTGCTATCTCGCGGAGACGAGCCGGAAGGTGGGGATCAGGCGGGCCGCTATACTGAGCGCGAGCTTATGATGCCGGGGGCCGCGTTTCAGTTTCCCCGCGTAGAGGACGAACTGCTCACGCCCCAGATCCGCTCGGTTGTCGATCCGGAAGAACCCCTTTCCCGGGAGCGGGTGGACGCGTTGCAGATGGATACTCTGGAGGCGCTGTACACCGACCTCAATCCCCGGGTGGAGAATGCGGTGGAGGATCTTCTGTTTGAAGAGTGATCGAGCTGGACGTTCTGGTGCGATTCTTCTCGTTCTGACAGGCCTGTGGGCGCTCGTGGTTGGATGCGCCTCGCTGTCCTCCCAACCTGAGGATGACCGCGGCTCGGAGCAGCCGGCGTTTCCAGACCCCCCGCTGGAGATCGTCGGCGAGCCGGAACGTTCAGTCCCCGCGGGTGATGTTACGCATCTTCCCGACACGTCCCGCCTCGACCCGCAGTGGCGGACATCCTTACCGGAAGTGCCTACAGTTCCGGACGAGTCGGTGCGGGAGCGTCCTACGGCAGCACCGGCGGCGATCCTGGAGCCTCCGGCGGTTCCGGGACCTGTGGTGGGCCCCGCCTTATCACGCCTCGGCGCGGATGACCTCTCACGATCACACGTCTCAGGGCTGATGTCGCTCCCGGTACCATCCCCGCCTGCGGCGTTTCAGGAGCAGCCGCAGGTGGTGTTGCTCCCACCGCCGGCACGTTCACTGGTGGAGGGTGCCGAGGCTGAGGATGCCGTGGATGCCGCAGAGGCTGCGGAATCTGGCGAGCGTACGGAAGCCGCAGAGGCTACAGAAGCCGTGGATCCCGTCGAGCGGGCGGCTGTCGCCGAGCGCGGCAGCCCGGTGGCCACCCTGGACGATGCCGCCCTGCCGGAGCGCCCTGACGTGGCGGCTGGAGAAACGCTCCCCCCGGGAGGCGCTGCCCCGGCGGAGCGCGGCGACCCCACGGATGACGGGCACTCCACCAGCGAAGAATCGGCGACTGCCCCGGCGTCTCGCTCGGCGGCGGCCTCAGCTCGCTCAACGCAACCCTCCAACCCCGCGGCGACCGCGAGCCGGCCCCCGCGGGAGGACACCTCCGGCGAGCGCCGGGTCGATCCGGGCCAGCCGTTTGAGGTTGCGCTTCCGGGTAGGGGATGGGTATATCTCGGTGGCGGTGACGAGCTGCAGTTCCTTGACCGAACGACGCAGGAGGGAGACGTGGTGTTCTCCTTTCGGGGGCCCGCCGCCGATACCGGATCCACGGAACCTACTACGTTGGAGTTTGAATCCCAGGACCTTGCTACCGGTCGTCGCACGCGCCACGAAGAGCGAGTTCTCGTGGCTGAGGGGGGTGACTCCGCCTCCGCGGGGGACGGCCGGCAGCCGGAGGGCAACGCCGCTGGGGAGGATGCCGACGCCGCCGGGGCGGGCGGGGCATCCGAGGAAGAGGCCGCCGCCGTGGGCGCAGGTGGCGTTCCGACGGACCTGGCACAGGCCGATTATGCGGAACTGCTTGCGCGAGTTGATGACCTGGAGGCCGCTGGTGACCACCAGGGCGCCGTCGATCTTTTGGAAGCGATGAGACGGGAAGGAATGGGTCGTGATGATGAACTCATTATGCGGCTGGCTCAGCTGTATGAGTCGGAGTGGAGCGGCCGTGACCTGCCACATGCGCGCGAGCTGTACCACAGGGTGGTGGATAACTATCCCTTGAGCCGGTGGCGTGGGCCCGCGCGGGAGCGAATTGAGTACCTGAATCGTCATTTCTTCCATATTCGATGATTGACATGGCCCTTCGGATTTCCTATAACTATCGTTCGACTCGTTGGATAATAACCTATGCTTGACAAATTGAGTGACCGTCTTACAGATAGCATGCGCTCCATCTCCGGTAAGAACCGCATCACGGAAAAGAACGTCCAGGATGTAGTTGAGGAGATTAAAGTAGCGCTGCTTGAAGCGGACGTGAGTCTGAAGGTAGTGCGGCGCTTCGTGAGTCGCACGCTCCGGGAAGCAACCGGTGAAGCGGTGCTTCGATCGGTAACTCCAGGCCAGCAGTTTGTAAAGGTCGTCAGCGATAAGCTCGTGGAGTTTCTCGGCGACGAGCGGCAGGATCTCAATCTGCGCGGACCTGATGTGGTCAGCGTTATCCTGTTCGCCGGTCTTCAAGGATCGGGAAAGACCACCACCGCGGCGAAGCTGGCGCGTCGGCTGGCACGTGAAGGACGTAAGCCGCTGTTGGTGGCGGCAGATCTCGTGAGACCCGCGGCGGTCGACCAGCTGCAGCAGCTCGGTGAGCAGATCGGAATCGCGGTGCACGCCGTCCCCGGTAGTTCTGATCCCGTGGCGGTGGTGAAAGGTGCTCAGAAACGCGCCAAGAAGGAGCTCTTCGATACGCTGATTATCGATACTGCGGGACGGATGCAGATCGATACAGCGCTTATGGAGGAGATCCGAGCCGTTTCCAAGGTGGCCAAACCCGATGAGCGCCTGCTGGTTGCTGACGCGATGACCGGTCAGAATGCGGTGGAAGTTGCCAAGGCGTTTCACGAAGAGCTTGAGCTCACCGGGGTCATCCTGAGCAAGTTTGACAGCGACACCCGCGGGGGAGCCGCGCTCTCCATTAAGACGATCGCCGGAACACCGATCAAGTTCATCGGTACCGGCGAGAAACCGGACGACCTGGAGCCGTTCTATCCGGATCGAATCGCATCCCGAATTCTGGGAATGGGCGATGTCGTTTCGCTGGTCGAAAAGGCTCAGGAAACGATCGATGAAGACGAGGCGCTTCGCATCCAGCAGAAGATGGCAGGTGCCACCTTCACGCTGGAAGATTATTTGGAGCAGTTTCAGCGGGTGCAGAAAATGGGGTCGGTACAGTCCCTGTTGGAGATGATTCCCGGTATGAAAGGTAACGTCGACCCGGATCAGGTCGATATGAGCCAAATGAAACGGGAAGAGGCGATTATTTTGTCGATGACGCTGGAAGAGCGAAGAAATCATCGCTTGATAGGAACGTCTCGTCGGAAGCGGATTGCCAAGGGTAGTGGTTCGTCGGTCTTTGAGGTGAACCAGCTGTTAAAGCGGTTTGACAAGATGCGATCGATGATGAAGAAGATGACCAAGAATAAGAAATATCAGGCTCAGCTCATGCAGCAGATGGGTCAGATGTAGGAACTCAGGAGGAATTGAATGAGCACCAAGATTAGACTGAAACGGTTCGGCACCAAGAAGCGCCCCTTCTACCGAATTGTAGTTATTGACTCGCACGCCGCCCGTGATGGTCGCGCCCTGGAAGAGGTGGGAATCTACCACCCGATCGCTGAACAGGCGGAGAACCAGGTGCGGTTTGACGAGGAAAAGGTTCGGGCATGGCTCGCAAAAGGCGCCCAACCCACGCGGACCGTGCGGAAGCTTCTAAACCGCAATAATGTGACATTGGGCTGAAGGCGCTAAGTCAGTATGGAAGATACAGTTGATCTCGAACGAGATCTCGTTGAATACATTGCGAAAGCGCTGGTGGATGAGCCTGACCATGTTCAAGTGAACATGATTGAAGGCGAAAAATCCACGATTCTTGAGCTTTCGGTGGCCTCCGATGATATCGGCAAGGTGATTGGTAAGCACGGGCGCATTGCCAAAGCGGTACGGACGGTACTGGCGGCGGTCTCCACGCGTACGGGAAAGCGTATCGTCCTGGAGATTCTGGATTAAGCTCCGAGTGCCATGGAAGACCTGATCATCGGTGTTCTGGGAAGGCCGCACGGGGTACACGGTGCACTGCGCATCCGATCCTACTCAGATGAAGTCGATCATTTCCTGAATCTGACGGAGCTGTCCCTGGAAAAGGACGGCCGTCGTCGTTCAGTCCCGGTGCGAGAGATGAAGGTTCACGACAGGACACCGGTGGTATTCCTGGAGGGAATAACCTCTCCGGAAGAGGCTCAGGCATACACCGGGTGGCAGATTCGGGTTCCCCGGGACCGGGCAGCGCCCCTGGAAGAGGGTGAGTACTACTTCGCGGATCTCGTGGGGTCGTCAGTGCACAGTGACAACGGCTCTCACGGTACGGTGGTGGCGGTTGTGGAAGCGCCACAGGCGCCATTGCTCGAGATCAGATCGGATGATCCTGCCGTGAAACCGGCGTTCGTGCCGTTTATGCAGGTCTATGTGCGGAGCGTAGATACGCAAGCAAAACGGATCATCTTGGAGACACCGTGGATTCTCGATATAGAATAACGGTGCTCACGCTCTTTCCCGAGCTTGTGGAGCAGTATTTTGCTACATCGATCGTCGGTAAGGCGGTGGATCGAGGCGCGTTGACCCCGGAAGTGGTCAACATCCGGGATTTCGCCACTGATCGGCATCGAACGTGTGATGACGCGCCGTACGGCGGCGGTGCCGGTATGGTCCTCTTGCCCGAGCCGCTGGGGCGAGCGCTGGACTCGGTTGACGCGGAGCACCGGCATGTGGTATTTCCAAGCCCTTCCGGGAAACCGTTTACGCAGGCTGCTGCGAAACGTTTGTCGGAAATGGATGGCATGGTGCTGATCTGTGGTCGATACGAGGGGATTGACCAGAGAATCATCGACCATTACGTGGATGAGGAGCTTTCCATTGGGGACTACGTCTTATCCTCGGGAGAGCTGGCATCGATGGTGATTATTGATGCGATGTATCGATTGCGGGAAGGAATGCTTCGACCGGAGAGCATTTCTGATGAAAGTTTTCAGGACGGCCTGCTTGAGTATCCGCACTATACGCGGCCTGAGGAGTATCGGGGACGGAAAGTCCCTGAGGTGCTCACCTCAGGACACCACGCCCACATTACTGCGTGGCGACGACAACAAAAACTGATTAGGACGGCCCGCAACCGTCGTGATCTGTTGGAGCAGGCGGATCTGAGTCCGGATGAGTATCGAGTTGTACAAGATTTGCTGGAGAAGGAGTAGAAAATGGATGCGATAAAGACGGTTGAAGCGCGACATATGAAAGATGAGGCCGAGACGTATCGGATCGGCGATACGGTGAAAGTCCACTTTCGCATCGTTGAAGGAAAGACGGAACGGATCCAGATCTATGAAGGCTTGGTAATCGCAGAGAAGAACGCCGGCATTCGTCGTTCGATTACCGTCCGCAAGATGAGTTACGGTGTCGGTGTAGAGCGGGTCTTTCCGGTGCACAGTCCTCGGGTTCAGCGTATCGAGGTTGTTCGTCGCGGACGCGTCCGTCGTGCCAAGCTGTACTACATCCGAGATCGGGTCGGTAAAGCGGCCAAGGTTCCGGAGCTGATCAAGAAAAAGGGCACCTGACCCAGGAACCAATGATAACACCGGAGGCGGGGAGTGTTGGATTTCCTGCGCGCCTCGTGGGGGGCCGTACCACTGCGGCTTCCCTGCGCTCCGGTGCAGTGGTAACTCTCCGTACCGAATTCAGCAGTTTCACCGGCCGCTTAGAACTGGTCGGTCCCACTATGCGGTTGGCCCCCACCACGTCCGTGGAGATTCCGGTGGGAACCACCGTTCGGCTGCTTGTCGTGGCAACTACGCCTCAGCTCCGGCTTAAACTGCTTCCTGACTCGCTACCCTTAACTACCACGGGTGACTCTGGTTCGAGTTCCGGGTCGCGGCACGCCATGAGCGCCTTGGGTCTGAATCGTAGCGTTGGAGTAGAGGAGCTCGTCCGAGCCCTGATAAACTCACACCGGGAACTGTCACCGGAGCTCGTGAGGAGGCTCGCCGGGAGGATCGGACAGGACCTTCCGCAGCGGCTGCGGCAACGACGCGCTCGCGTTCTGGTGGAACTTGCCGACCGGGAGATGGAGCCCGACGGGGAGTCTGATTCGGGGGAAGAGCTAATTTCGCTGCTCACCGATGGGCGGTGGAGTTCCGGGGGACACGGGGATCGCCGTCAGCCGGGTGAACGACCCGCTTCGCACCAACGCCTCACCTCACTTCAATCGTTTTTGAGCCGTGCTACCGCGACGCCGTCTCATTCCCTCCAACTGTTCAACTACCTACGGAGCACCGGCGACCTGCATTGGGTGGTAGTTCCCGTGGGGGCGCGCCAATCCGAATCATCCACCACCGGGACACTCCGCGTAGGAATCGATCGCCGAAACCAGACTCCCAAGGAAGCAACCCTGGCCCTCAGCGTCGGTTCGGGGGTGTGGTGGTTCTCATGGAAGATGGGAGCGGACGGAGCCCGCCTGTCCGCCTGGGAAGTTGAAGGAGATGCCCCGCAGATCCCGGAATCCCTACTTGCCCGGATGGGCGGAAGACGCCATACTAATAGTAATCGGTATCAAAATGGAGATGGTTTTTCCGGAACGTCTTCAGAGGTAAATAAGCTGGGAGTTGATGAGTATGGATAAACCCGCGGCCGCTGCGATTCGGTATGACGATTCGCTTCCGGCGCCATTTGTGTTGGCTTCGGGTCGCGGAGATGCGGCTCGGCGACTCCTGGATGTGGCTCGACGGCATGGGGTTCCGGTGACGGAAGTGCCGGAGCTGGCGGAGCGACTAGTGATGTTAGATCCAGGAACGGTGATACCGGAGTCACTTTTCGTTCCTGTAGCCGAAGTCCTTTCGTTCGTTCTTGCAATGGACGAGAATGTAAGACAGATAAGAAACAATGAAAAAAATATCGGTCAGTGAACTGGAAGCGGGACAGCGTTTTTCAAAACCCGTCTACATGGACGAGGACAATCTCTTTGTGCCGGAGGGACTTCCCATTAAGGAACGCGATATCGAGCGTTTGCGCAAATGGGGAGTGCAGGAAGTATACACCGACGGCGAGCCGATTTCCGATGACCCACAGCAGGCGCTTAACGCCTTTTTCCTTAAGGCGTTTACCAGTCCGGCGCAGAAGGCAATTACGAAAGAGTATGGCGCGCTCAGAGATGCTCTCATGGAGTTTTTCGGACACATCAGGTCCGGGGAGAAAGTGGAGCAGGAGGTGGTTACCGGGTTAGTAGACCGGCTGCTGCGCATGCTCAACGGTGGCAGTGGTGACGTGATCCAGTACATGCTCTACGGCATGCAGGGGGAGACCGGAGATATCGAGAACGCTTTGAACGTGGCGATCCTATCCGCCTTGGTCGGTCAAAAGCTTCAAATGGCGCGCCACCGCATCCTGTCGCTGGTGACGGCGGGACTGTTGCATGATGTGGGTATGATGCGCGTGAACCCGGAAATTGTGAACAAACAGGGAAAACTTACCCCCGAAGAACGTCGTCAGATCCAGACCCATCCCGTTCACTCGTATCGAATTATCACCCGGGACTTAGGTTTTGGCGAGGAAGTGGGAATCCCGGCGCTGCAACACCAAGAGCGCTGGGATGGTGCCGGATATCCCCGCAAACTCGCGCGCGATGCGATCCGGCTGGAGGCGCGGATCATCGCGGTAGCCGATTCCTTTGTGGCGATGGTTTCAAATAAGCCGTACCGTACCTCGATGATCGGTTACACTGCGATTCGGAATCTGCTCAGCGATAACGGCACGCGCTTTGATCCGCAAGTTCTCAAGGTCTTTATTCAGGTGCTCGGTATCTATCCGATCGGAAGTATCGTGTTGCTCAGTGATAGTAGTGTCTGTCGTGTCATCGAGAACCGAAGCGCATCTCCCCTGAAACCACTGGTGAAGGTGATTATCGATGCTGAGGGCCATGAGTTTATCGAGGATAACGGACCCGAGGTGGATCTGGCTCAGAACAAACAGCTCTTCATCGCGAAGGCCGTGGATGCGAACTCCCTGGCGGATCAGCACCGCACCGGGAAGTAAGTGCGGGAGGTGTCGATAGATGCCTCCTACTCCCTCCTCACACGACCGTGGCCGTCTCGGCGAAGATCGGGCCACCGAATATCTCTCCGCAAAAGGTTATAAGATTCTCGAACGCAACTTTAGAACTCGGTGGGGAGAGGTCGATATAGTATGTGAGACTGGACGGGAAATCGTGTTTGTCGAGGTGAAAAGCTGGCGATCATTAGATCATAGAGCGCTGGAGCAGGCGATAGATCGCCGAAAACAGCGTCGCATCGTGGGCGCCGCACGAAGTTACCTTCACGAAAGATCCTCCGCTCTCCATGAAATGTCTGTGCGGTTTGACGTGATATTTGTGCCTGCTGATACAGGCGCGGTACGTCATATCAGGGGAGCTTTTGACTCGGAATGGCCAGAGTAGCGCGTAAAATTGACTACACACGAATCCGCCGTCTCCAGGAACAGATCGATGATCCTGAATACGTGGAGGGAGCAGTAGAGCGCCTCGCCGGAAGAATCACAGATCGAATCCTCGGCCTGGACGGGGCCCAACCGACGCTTCAACGGGCGGAGAGATCTTCTAAGAACGACATCGCCCGCCTTCTGATGGAAGAGGAGTAGGTTCCGCCGGATAGGGCAACCAGCGCTTCCAGTACCGCAGGGTGTTCCGCATTCCACACCCGTCCAGACAACTGTTGGGTTGCGCTGAGCAGCCGGGCGATCTCCTCGGGAGAATCGTTGCGCTTGACCGCCCGGAGAAGGGTTTCACCCACGGTGCGGTAGTCGCTGTCGGGGTCGCTTCCGGGAATACGGGCCAGCAGCTGGGCGGCGGAGGCTCGCACCGTGCCGTCGGCGTCGATGCGCACCGATTCCCGTAACTGTCCCCGGGCGGGTTCGCCGCCAAGGTCTGCAAGTACCTGCAACGCCAGCAGGCGAGTAGGGGCGTCTACGGTATAGCCCTGCGGGGTTTCCAGGATCCGATATTCCATACCCAACAGATCCACCACCAGGGGTGTCGCTGCCAGTCGCATGGAGGCGCGACCATAGGTCTCGATATCAGAGCGAATCATGCGCAGCGCCTGTCGTTGGAGCCCGGGAGAACGGCTCTCCAGGCGGGCCCGCGTTTCCAGGGCACGGCGCTCCACCTCCGGCGAGACGGAGCCAACCGGTATCCAATCAGGGCCGTCACGTGGATCAGGTTGGTCATCCGCGGAGAGACCCGCCCCAAGCAGCCCGGCGATTAACAGACAGCACACGGTGAGGCGAAGACTGGAACGGTAAACGTGGTGCAATGACACGGAGTAGAAGCGTGCCGATGGGGACGGGTCTTGTCAACGCGGCATCAGGGCAATAGTATACCAGGAATGTTGCGTGCATTGATGCCCGGCTCCTTCGATCCGCCCACCAACGGACACCTCAATTTGATTCAACGAGCGGTGAATATCTACGATCATCTGGATATCGTCGTTGCTCAGAACTCCCAGAAGACGTACACCTTCGATGCGGAGGAACGTCTGGAAATGATGAAGTCGCTCACTGCTGGGTGGGATTCCGTCGAGGTGCATCTGTGGGACCGCATGATTGTGGAGTTTGCGCGCCAGGTGGGGGCGCGCATTATGATCCGCGGAGTTCGGGCCCTTTCCGACTTCTCCTATGAGTTTGAGCTTTCCATGCTGAACAAGGGGCTGGATCCGGAAATTGAGACGATTTTCATGCCTACCGATGCTCAGTACTTTGTACTTCGCTCTTCATCGATCAAAGAGCTGGTGAGATTGGGTGGTGACGTGAGCGCCATGGTACCTGCCAGCGTGGAAGAGCAGCTTCGCAAGAAGATTTCTCCGGCGCCGTCGGTTTCCGGCCGAGGTTGACAAACCGGATGAGGCGCATTTATTATCGCCAGACCTGATTACGCAACTGAATCGTGATGTGAGAGGAATAGATAGTCATGGCTGTACCCAAGAAGAAGCATTCGAAATCGAGAACGCGGCGTCGCCGCAGAATTAACGGTAAGCTCGGTCTGCCTACGTTGGTGACCTCCCCGGAGTCCGGTGAGTTGGTTCGCCGCCACAGGGTTGATCTCTCGTCCGGTTTTTACCGGGGCAAGCGAGTGATCAGCGAAGACGAGTTAAGCTAACACCGCACAGGCTGATATACAGGGAGGATTCCACTATGGATGAGCTGTTTGAGAAGATGAAGAAGTTGATCGCCGAGAAGTTGGAGATCGATGAAGAGAAAATTACCCCCGAGTCTTCGTTTCGTCAGGACCTCGGCGCGGATAGCCTGGACACCTACGAGCTGGTGTATGCCATTGAAGAGGAAATGGGCATTTCCATTCCTGATGAGAAGGCAAACGAGTTCGAGACGGTAGGTGACGCGCTCGATTTCTTGAAGAGCCAGCAGAAGTAACGTTACCGCCGGGTCGTTATGGCCCGGCTGGTCGGATTGCCTGTATGTTTCGCCGAAGTCAAGACGAGGGCAATCCCTTAGATCAGGCCCGAAAGAAAGAGCTCCAGCTGTTTGAAAACCACGCCGGTGTACGCTTTCGGAAGCTCGAGCTGCTCAATCAGGCGTTTTCCCATCGGTCGTATGCTAATGAGATGGGGGAGGCGGTTGCTAATAATGAGCGGCTCGAGTTTCTGGGGGACTCGGTCCTGGGACTCGTGGTAGCTGAGTACTTGTACCAGGAGCTTTCTGATCGACCTGAAGGGGATCTGGCCCGCATAAAGAGCTACGTGGTCAGCGAGGATAGTCTGGCCGCAATCGCGCGCCGTTTGCGCATCGATAACTATATCCTCATCGGGAAAGGCGAAGAGCATTCCGGTGGTCGTGGCAAGAAAGCGATTCTCGCCGACGCACTGGAGGCGATTATCGGTGCGCTCTTTGTAGACTCAGGCTTCAAAGTCGCCCGCAAGTTCACCCTGACCTCCTTAGTACCGGAAATACGCAAAGTCCTCGAAGACCGTCATCGCAAGGACTACAAGACGCTTCTCCAGGAATTCGTCCAGAAACGATACAAGGCATATCCTCAATATTCTTTGCTCAAGCGTACCGGACCGGACCACGATCGGACGTTCTGGATCGAAGTCACCGTGGGGGACACGGTATATGGCCCGGGAGAGGGCAAGAACAAGAAGGAAGCGGAGCAGGCGGCAGCACAGCTCGCCTGGGAGGCGCTGGCCGAAGCGGAGCGTACCGAGGATGTTCCCGAATTCACAGTGAAAGGGAAGGGGAAAGGGTCCGGTGCGTCCCGTTCCCGGCGCGCGCCCCGCTCGTCATCCAAGTAGAACGTGATCCGGCTATCGCAGCCGGGTATCCGTAAATCTTCGCGCAATTTCCAGGAGTGCCTCGCGCGTGTTCATCTGTGGATCATCCAAAACGGTACTCAACAACTCCTCCAGGATCGTTCCGATGTGCGGACCCGGTTTAAGGTCCAGTTCGTGCATCAGATCCCGACCGTTCAGGGCCAAGTCCTTTACCGTGAGCGCCGCATTGTCCTGGATTATGCGTTCAATCCTGCGCTCCAGTTGGCTCAGGGTGCGGTCGGACGGGGGTGAGCCGGTTTTCCCGCAGATATCCGCCCGGCGAAGGGTCACCAACGGCAGTGCAGCCTCGGCTCCCACCCGCGATACGAATCGCCGGAGGGCAGCATCCGAGGACTCTCCGGTAACGCCGAACATATGGTGGCGAACCAGATGAGCTACGGAGTCGATGAGCCGTCGCGAGGCACGGAGCCGCAGTAACAGATCTGCTGCCATCTGAGCGGAGGACTCGTCGTGGCCGTGAAAGTGGACGCCGCGCTCATCGTAGGCCAGGCACCGTGGTTTCCCCACATCATGGAGGAGGGCCGCCCAGCGGAGTACCTCGTCCTCCTGGGGCGCGCAATCGCAACTGGCCACCAGATGCTCGAAGAGGCCGCTCAGCACGTGCTCCTGCGGATCTGGTACCTCTGAGACCGATTCGTACTCCAGCAGCTCAGGCGCGATCAGCGAGAGCAGGCTGCTCTCGTTCAGGAGGCGCCATCCTCTCGAGGGGGCGGCTGCCGTAATCATCTTGGAAAGCTCTTGCAAGATACGTTCCGGGGCCACCGCGGATATCTCCTCCCTTCGGGGAGCGATCGCTGCAAAGGTATCGGCGTGAATCTCGAAATCCAAAGTGGTAGCAAACCGGATCGCCCGGATCATTCGCAGGGCATCCTCGCCAAAGCGTTGGTTGGGGTCGCCCACGGTTCGCAGGATTCGTCGCTGCAGATCGTCCTGGCCGTGGTGGGGGTCGGTGAGCTTCCCGGTCAGCGGATCGGCGGCGATCGCATTCACGGTGAAGTCTCGTCGCATGAGGTCCTCTTCGAGGGACCGAGTGAAGGTGACCGAGTCCGGACGGCGATGGTCTTCATACCCGCCGTCGACTCGGTAGGTGGTGACCTCGAAGTGGTGTCCCTCGAAAAGGACGGTCACGGTGCCGTGCTGAATCCCGGTGGGAATGGTGGCGCGAAAGAGCTGTTGTACCTCCTGGGGCGTGGCGGAGGTGGCAAAGTCGTAGTCGCTGACTCGGCGCCCCAAAAGGGAGTCCCGGACAGCACCACCCACCACCGATAGTTCGTGGCGCGCGTCGGAAAAGACCTGAGCAAACCGTTTGACACGGCGTGGTATCGAAATCATACGCCGACGGTAGCGGCGGGTGAGCCGCCTGTCAATCAAGCGCGTCACCGCTACCGTGGCGTGCCGGGGGACAAAAAAAAAGAGGATGCCCCGAGAGGCACCCCCTTTTCCGCTTGGGTTAGGGTTATTACTGCAGGAGCTGCAGTACGGACTGCGTCGACTGGTTGGCTTGTGCCAGCATAGCGTTGGAGGACTGCGCAAGAATCTGATTCTTGGTGTAGTCCACAACCTCTTCGGCCATGTCGACGTCGCGAATGCGGGACTCCGCGGCCTGCAAGTTTTCGGCGCCGATACTCAGACCCTCACGAGCCATGTCGAGACGGTTCTGGTAGGCACCCAGGTCTGCGCGCTGTTTGCTGACCGTTCTCAGCGCACTATCTAACATCGCGATCGACGAGTTCGCCGAGTCCGGTGTAGAGAGGCTGATAAAGCTTGCCGTGTGCGGCAGTCCGGAGGTGCTCTGCAGACCAAGGCCCTGGGCGGTCATCGTTCCGATGTACACCTGTTCACGCTGGTCCATGTTGGCTCCAATATGGAACCACATGCTGGCGGTGACCGTGTTGGTCCCCGTCTCCTGCGCGAAGCGGCCGGTCAACAGATTCATTCCGTTGAACTGCGCGTGAGAGGCAATGCGGTTCACTTCGTCTACCAGCTGCGAAACCTCAACCTGGATCTGCATACGATCCTCGTCGGTATAGATTCCGTTGGAAGACTGAACCGCCAGCTCACGAAGGCGCTGCAGAATGTCTTGGGTTTCCTGCAAATACCCTTCCGTGGTTTGGATGAGGGAAATACCGTCCGCTGCGTTCCGTTCAGCCTGATTCAGACCGCGGATCTGGGACCGCATTTTCTCGCTCACCGCGAGACCACTGGCATCATCACCGGCGCGGTTGATGCGCAAGCCGCTGGACAGTTTCTCCTGGTTCCCTTGAACCTCGAAGTTGTTAAACTTCTGCTGTCGCTGAGCAAACATCGCGCTCATGTTGTGATTGATGATCATATCATCCTCCTTGATGAAATTGCTAGGACATCCTTGTCCTTACTCTGAGCATCGGAGTGGCAACGCCGCACCTTAACTAATTTTGACCGGATCTGGGCGATCGCTGTAGGATGGAGCGGTGAACGACTATAAAGGTTTAGTGATAACCGGCGGAAACGCGCCTGCTGGAGGAATAACCTTCGCGGCGCGATCCCACTGGGTGGTGGTAGCTGCTGATTCAGGGCTCGAGTACGCGGCATCTCACGGAATAACTCCGGATGGAATCGTGGGAGACATGGATTCGATCAGTGACCGTGATCTCGTAAATTCGTTTCCCGAGGCGAAAATCGAAGAATATGCCCGTGCGAAAGATTGGACCGATACGGAGATAGCCATGGATTTTCTCTGGAAGCGGTCGATAAATGACATTAGTATTGTTGGTGGAGGGGGTGGACGGCTCGATCATCTTATGGCAATTCTTGCCCTTTTTGAGCGTTCTCGTTATCCCCGGCAGTGGTTCACCGATCAGGAAGAGATTACGGTCATCGACGATACCGTGGAGTTTCCCGGGGAGTCCGGGGAGACGGTTTCGCTGTTTCCCACCGGACCTGATGCGGTGACGATGAGAAGTTCCGGACTGAGATGGCCCTTGGATCAGTTCACGTGGCGACACGGTGATGTGGGGGTCAGCAATAAGTGTACAGGAGGACCATGCCGAGTAACCGTACAGAGCGGGCGACTCCTTATGGTACGCGCGCTCCCGTGGGAAGTGCGACTGACATAGGACGTCACGTGGATGAACTAGCCCGCGCGTTGACCGACCGGGAGCGTCGGGCGCTTCTGGACCGCATCGCAAAAAGCCTCAGCATGGAGGATGAGAACCGCCGACGGATCATCCATGGAGAGATCCGTCAGGAGCGGCGGGCGGAGCTGATCGCTACCGATATGCACCGGCTCAGTCCCTGGGAGAAACTGCAGCTATGGTTTAAGCGGCTTGTTTCAGGTCGTGGTGAAACGGATCTCTTCCTGCGGTTTCGGTTAGGCCAGGCCCGGGAGCGGGTGCGTACCGGCTCCCCGCACTACGTCGACTTTGAGAACCGGGCATTCCTGCCGGCGATGCCGGAGCGACTGCGGCCGTTGTGCCGCTCAAGTCTGGCTACGCGGGAGTTCTTTGATATCATCTGGAAGGACACGGAATCACTGCGACGGGTCCTGGACTATCTTCTGGCCCGACGAATCCCCGATGCGAAACGCAGTCTCAACCAGTTCTGTTCCACCCAGGAGATGCAGGAGGTTTTTCGCACCACCGAATCGCGAAATCAACTGAAACAACTGGTGCTGGACCGTGTCAGCGAATACGTTGAGCGTATTCCTCCCTCGGTGATGGAGGAGCTCGAAACGGGGTTGCGGCCGTTGTATCTGTTGAAGGATCTTGCGATTTACAATTTCGATGATTTTTTTGTGCAATTTCAGTCCTCCGAGAGCGAGGCGTGTTCCGAGGAAGAGGTGGAGTTTAAGCGGGCGGCCGCTCACCGCGTGCTGGATCGTTTGGAGGAGTTGTATCTGGCTCTCTATAGCGTGGGCCGGATTCACGGAGAGGTATCGATCTTCCCGGAGGTACTCAATTATTACTTCGCCGTGCGTGACGGGAAGATTGATCCCAGTAACCCGATCGATATTCCTGAGTCCGATGAGGTGCCGCAGCTGCGGGGAATGATTACCCGGGTGGTTCACGAAGCGCGCGCGGTCCGCGATGAAGTGCCCCTGGTGGATATCATACGATTCTTCCGGGACGATCCGTACTACCGGTTTCTCGCATACGTACCCAAATTGAAGCTCCGTGATTTCTACTATTCGAACCTCAAAATTGAGGTGCTTCAAGAGCTGGATCGCCGATTTCACGACTTGCGGATGGGTGTGCTGGGACAACTGATTCAGGAGACGTTTCCGCAGGGACTCCACCAATTCGAGTACTTCCATCCGGAGATCCAATCCGCAATTAAACGGGCTGGAGTGGGACAGTTGCTGGTGTACCGGTCGCTCCAGGTGATTCACACCTTCATCCAGTCGGTATACCGGGCGGGGTTCTTGGAGTTCCTTCGGATTATCGGCAAATTGATGCCCGTGCGCGGGCGACAATCCGGGGTAGACCTGACGCTGAATATCGCCGGTTTTGACGATGTGTCGGAGCGGCTACGGAACTTTGATCTGTCGTTTTCACCGGATTCCGATGATGGCAAGACGTTCTACCGCTTTCGCTACAGCAGTACCGATCGTGATTCCGCGCAGATCTCGGCGTTTAAGGCGCTGGTGAACCAGAAGGAGCGGGATGCCACGGTGATTATCGAGAAGTTCCAGGATCAGGTTACCGCGGTACAACAGACGTTCCAGCTGATTAAGAAAAGTTCCCACCAGCAGCTCAACGAACGATATCAGACGTTTGAGAGTACCCTAGCCGATGATCGCCCATTCGACACGCGATTGAACGGCGCCTTGCGCCTCCTGGAAAACACCAACAAGATTCTCAATCAAATGATCAGAATCGACCACGAAACGTAGCGCCTCGCCGCTGGTCTGGACTACTGAGCCGCCCGCTGGAGGTCAGTGAGATCCAACGGATCGGAATCGTTCTGGGCGGCGATTTCGAGGTAGTCCAGCAGTACCGGGTAGTCACTCAGGAGCTGCCCATACTGCTCGAGATTACCGAGGCGCTGGTCGCTGGTTGCCTGCGACTCAGCCAGATCTTGAGCAGCGGTAATCAGGGCCTCCCGGCGAGCTTCCTGAACGGCCATGTAGGTATCTCGCCCCTCGCGGTACAGCTCGATATCCGAAAGAGAGAGCTCGTTGACCACCACGGAGAGCAGTTCGATTTCCGGCCGCCGGTCCGCTAACTCTTCGGTGATCTCCTCAGCGACGTCGGCAGGATTCAGCGACCCGGAGGATTCCGCAAAGTTTTCGATCACCCGGGTAATAATCCTCAGGACCAGCCCCTCGAGCTGGTCGTCGGTGTCGGCGTACCAATCTTCCAGTCCCTGTGGTCTCAGGCCAGCCGGGGCGAGTTCGGTGAGTCCCTCGGCGGAGACACGGTAGGAAACCTGTAGATCGATACGATCTTCCAAGGAGGGCTCCCCCTCAAGAAAACGGGAATAGAGATCAGCCGAGGGCAGGAGCGAACTGCTCTCAACCCGTACCTGCCTTGCTTCGTCGGGAAAGACGTAGAGAATAGCGTTGGTAGGAATGAGCAGCTCCCACGCCCAGGCGAATTCGCCCGCTTGGTACGGTTGAGCGTGCCACCCGGAGGTCTTGGTAAACATTACCGCCCGGGATCCCGCTTCGAGGCGGAGCGGAACGTAACCGAATCCAAACCCCGTTCCCGCGAGAATGATCAAGAGAAGCAGTATGACAATCGCCTTTTTCACGTCGTCCTTCCTTTCATTGCATGCCGATGCCGATGACCGCCGGCAGTTGGTCAAAAGCAGTGATCACCGCATCCGGAGTACGGCTGTAAAGCGCATCCATATCACCGCGGTGCCGGAGTGACCGGGAGTCTCCAGCAAACAGTATCGCTCGCAATCCCTGGTCCTGGGCAGTCACAATATCATTAAGCATATCATTGCCGACGTAAAGCGTCTCCCCGGGACCGATCCCCTCGGATTGCAGCGCCATGAGCAAGTGGTGGAACGGCCGAGAAGCGGGCTTGGCTTCACCGATTTCATATGACCAGACACAGGGGTGCACGCGCATTTCTTCCAGGGATGTGCCGAAGAGCTCCTCCAGAATTATCGGAGTATAGAACTGTGCATTGGAGACCAGCGCCACGCGAATGCCCTGGGCCACAAGGTCGCAAAGCAGCCGGTGCGCTCCCGGCATCGGCCAGACGGGATTGGCGGCCAGCTCATAGGTCAGGGCGATCTGTTCCGGTGGGAGATCGGTGTGGGGCTTCACGGTGGCCAGGACGTCGCGCCAGATCTCGCGAATATCCACCTCCGGGTTACGCACGCCACGGCGGCGAGCCAGATCGTGATACTCAGAGATAGCCCGATAGTAGGCCGCTGCCAAAGTGCTCTGAACGGTGCGGGGCAGCCCGAGGCGATCCGCAACTTCTGTAAAGGGTCCACCGCCGCGAGATGCCTCCCGGGCAGTTCCGATTTCGCCGGCGGCTGAAACCAGGAGTGTCCCGTAGACGTCAAAGGCAACGCAGCGAACCCCCGGCAATCGGTTGAGCTCCGGCGGGGTATCGGCGGGGATCGGTGCCATGGGCTTCATTTTTTCCCGGATTTCTCGGTTCATCTGTTGTCGGAGTACCGGAGTCACCATGTATACTCGCATAGTACGAAAGGTCCTATGCAAGATCAAGGAAGCATAATTAGAGAAACAACTCGACTCATGGAACGCACAGTGATCCTGGTGTTTGGTGTGTCGTTACTCCTGGGGCTGATGTTCATCGCCGGAAACTATCAAAGTTTCGCTGATACGACGCAGCTGCAGCTGCTCCGCGTCCTGCAGGGGCTCTCCGGGGCGGTGACGCTGGGCGCCGTAGCTGTGGCGGTACTCATAGGTATCGATGCGATTCGCACGCGGGTTCTTCGTCCTTTGCTGCGGAGCGCGGTGTACCTCGCGGTGAGTGGCGTATCACTTGGCCTGGCAGTGGGCAGTTCCAGCTTGCTCGTGCTGTTTCGTCCCCTTTAGGTAGGTCTCCGGTGCAGGCGGGCGCGCAGAGAAGTGCGGTTGAACTGGGAAGGATGCAACAGGTTGCCAGCACGGTGCTGAGCTTCTTCCGGGATCTGCCGGCTGCCCGTTTTGAAGGCGTTCCCTCGATCCAGTTGGATCATTCCGTTCGGAGGTTTCTCGGGCGCCACGGATTGCAGAGTGCGCTGGAGGGGTACCGTGGGTATCCGGCCCATTGTAGTGTCAGTACGAATGATATCGCCGTCCACGGCATCCCGGGGGAAACCCCCATTTCCCGGGGAGATCTGTTTTCGCTCGATGTGGCCGCGGTAGGGGGCGGCTGGTTTACCGATATGGCGTGGAGTTACCTGATGCCCGGCGCATCCCGGAAGGCGGAGGATGAGTACGTTCGGGCGTGGCAGGCGTTCAGAGATCTGGTATCGGAAATCGGCCCGGATATGAGTCTGGCGGATCTGGCGAGTACGGCGGAGGAAACGGCGAAAGGTCAGGGACTGGCCCCGATCCCCGAGTTTACCGGTCACGGCATTGGTCGGAAGCTGCATGAGACACCGATCGTGCCGTTTACCTCGGCCGCCCTCACGGGAACGAGTCGGGCCGACGTGATCCGATTAGTTCCAGGTACGGTGATTAGCGTGGAGCCGGTGTATCGCCCACTTGTCGGGGGTGAGGCGGGTGTCATCCGTGATGACAACGGGTGGTCCTATCGTACGGGGGACGGGGCGCGGACGTACCATTTCGAACTCACCGTGGTGATTGGCCGGCACGGTTCCTCGATCTTACAGTGGGGCGGCATCCCTTCCGGAAGTTTGCCGCACCACCCCCCGTTCGGGAGGGTCGGCGTGTAGCCGGCGGGCCGGGACAGAGGCCGGGACAAAGGATTGACAACGCGTTCTGCTTTCCGGCACAGTACCGGAAATCGCCGCCTTAGCTCAGCTGGCCAGAGCACGTGACTTGTAATCTCGGGGTCGTCGGTTCGAATCCGACAGGCGGCTGGTTGACATGCGAGTAAGAGAAATGCTAATTTCCGGCTCGCTTTCGGGGAGTTTCCGGAGCGGTCAAACGGGGCAGACTGTAAATCTGTTGGCTACGCCTTCGCAGGTTCGAATCCTGCACTCCCCAGAGTCCTTCATCAACAGCGGATCGCTGTCAGGTGGAGGACTTTTTTTTAGGTAGTGTGCTATGATGGCGGTGATGTCGACACCTGCCTTCTGGGACAGTGGACTGCGCTTCACATGCACGCAATGTTCCAAATGTTGCCGCCATGATAGTGGCTTTGTATTTCTCTCCGAAGACGACCTGGCGCAGCTGTGCGCGTATGTACAGCTGGACCCCGCTGAGTTCATTGACCGGTACTGCCGGTGGGTCCCCTTTGGACCTGATGCCCACCTGTCGCTGACCGAGCAGGGCAACCGGGATTGTGTCTTCTGGAAGGATGGAGGCTGCTCAGTGTATGCGGCGCGGCCGTTGCAGTGTCGGACGTATCCCTTTTGGGGTACGATTGTGGATGAGGAATCTCACTGGGAAGAAGAGGCGCGGGAGTGTCCGGGGATCGGCATCGGCCGGGCTCGGAGTGCTGCCGAAATCGCGTCAGCCGTGACATCACGCAGGTTGCAGCCACCGCTGTTGCGGAGTTCGTATAACGAGAAACGCGGAGATACGAAATGAAGTTCACTGTGTGGGGAGCACGCGGCTCGCACCCGATGCCGTTGTCGCCGGATGCGGTCCGCAGCAAGATTTCCACCGTCGTCCAACGGATCAGGCCCAGTGATCTGGCCACCCCCGCCAGCCGTGAGCGATTTCTTGCGTCGTTGCCGCAGTGGTTGTTTGGAACCAGTGGAGGAAATACTGCGTGTGTCCAGCTCGAACTGGACGACACCCGGCAGCTCATCTTTGACGCCGGCAGCGGAATCGTAAACTTGGCTTCGGCCCAGGCCCGGCGGGATCCGTCCCCCAGTGAGTACCATATCTTTTTCACGCACTTCCACTACGATCACGTGCAGGGGCTGCCGTTTTTCGGGCATGCCTACAACCCGAACGTGACGATCCATTTCTACAGTCCTCTGGAGAACCTGCAGGAGATACTCTCACACCATATGCAGCATCCCTATTTTCCGATCACCATGGAAGATAAGATGACGCCGAAGATGGTCTTTCACCACCTTACGGAGCCGGTGATGGAGCTCTTCGGTGCTACTATACGGTGGCGCGAGCTCAACCATCCTGGTCGTGCGTTTGGGTATCGCGTGGACCACGGGGGCAAGTCGTTTGGATACGTGACCGATGTGGAACTCCAGGAACGAGACTTTGCCAAGAGCGCTGAGAACGCGCATTTCTTCTCCGGTTTGGACGTAATGATTCTGGATGCGCAGTATACGTTGGATGAGGCGATCGATAAGTACAACTGGGGACACTCGTCCTTTAGTCTGGGAGTCGACTTTGCGGTGGCCTGGGGAACGGACCGCCTCTTTCTGTTTCACCATGAACCGCAGTACTCTGATAAGAAGCTGGAGCAGAACGCCACCTCCGCGCGCTGGTACGCGCACCGGGTGGGGGGAACGGATTTGTCCATTGACCTCGCCCGGGAGGGTGTGACGATCGATGTCTGACGAGTCGATTGATCGGGTTGAGCTTACCGAGTTGGAGGAAGCTGACCTGTACGTCATGCTGCGCCGCCACGATCGGGAGCTTACGGAACGCCTCGAAAGCGTCCGGGATCGCTTGGAGCGGTATCTGTACCAGCGGATGTCGATTGCCGAGATGGAAGCACTCGAGGCACGGATTGCGGAGTAACATGATATCAAAAGTGGAGCGGTTCCAAAGGTGAAAATGTCTCTGATTCGTGATATCTACCAGCATAGAAGGAATATGTTCACACCGGATCGCTCGCCTCGTATCCGTATCCTCGTCTCGCTGCTATTGGTGTTGAGCACTCCCGTCTTTGGTGAATCCGACCCGCTTTCGGCACTCCAAGGCTCACTCTGGTTCCCGCGGGGATTAGGTACTGCCCTGATTTCTCCCCGTTTGCGCGCCCACCCGGTGGGCGTCCTTGCGCTGCCGCACCTCTCATCGGATACACGGATCGCCGTGCTCGGTGGTTCCGCCGGAGGTGTTCCGGGAGACGGCAGCGTGGGAGGTGCCTTTGGGCTCACCGTGCCGGGGCGGCGGATCGTATGGACCGGCGCTGCGGGAATCGCAGGAGATAGTGAGGGGACGCTGGGGCGTGGCACGCTGGCGCTGGCCCGTCCGCTGGGGGCGCGGCTGGCGGCAGGGGCCTCCGTAAGCCTGGCTGTAGCCGGTGGTGACGGGGATCTCGCCGTGGGTGGTGGAGTGGACCTGGGCGCTCGCTATCGGTTAGGCGCTTTGGGTGATTTCTCTCGGGTAGAGGCGCACGCGGCGCTGCTGAATATCGGTAATTCCGTCGCGCGCGATCCCTATGACGGGTTCAATTCCCCCTTTACCCCGCTGGTAGGTATGAGATCGCGGGTGGTGGACGGGACGGACGTAGATATAGACGCCGCCGCCACGCTCCGGCTGGAGCGCTTCCAGAGCCTCTGGGCCGGTGGTGCCGTGAATGTCCGTTTTTCCCGGGGATTGAACGTAGCAGTAGGGGTGGATCTGCCGCTGGACGGTCGCCGGATTCCGGTGTGGCCCGGAGTAAGCCTGAGCTTTCGGATACCCACCGGCACCGACCGGACCGATATCGCGGCGGCGGCGCAGCCCACCACCGATGGGTCCGTGCTGGTGTCGGGAGATTTCCTGACTTCCTTTCCTTCGAGTGACGTTGAATCGCCCCGCCTGGAAGTAGAAATGGTTTCCCCGGTAGCGCAGCCGGTACAACGGTACGGCGGATCGGGCGAAACCGGGTCTTCTGCCGGGGAAGTGGGCTTGAGCAGTGTGGGTCTTGCCCCGAGTGCCGGGCAGGAGCAGTTGGTGCTGCGCATTTTCGGTGAGGATAATCGCGCTATCGGGCGGCTCTCGGCGCAGGCGGTGTCTCCCAGTGGTGAGGTGCTCCGGGAGTGGAGCTTCGAGCCGGTGGGAGAACCGGTGATTGAGGGCGATATGGCCTCTCGGCTGACTTCGGATCTTGCTCACCGAAGTTTTGGAAGTACCGTGGTCTGGGATATCGGCGACGTCCCCCGGGATGGGCGATACCGGCTGCAGGTAGTAGCTGAAGACGCCGCCGGCAATCAGACGCGCTCTGCGGAGTTGGGCGTAGTTGTAGACCGAACAGCTCCCGACATTTCGGTAGAGGTTGCGCAGGATGGTGCGGATGCCGCGCCCGACGACGAGACCCCGATCGAACTGGATCCCGATTCGCCGATGACGGTGCGGGTGTTTTATGACGATGCGGAGCTGGTAGATGTCGACGTGGTGGACGAGGCCAATCGACCGGTGTTTCGCCTGGACGCGTATCCGGACATGGCCGGGGGAGATGCCCTGGAAGCGGAGTGGGCTGGTCAAAATGCGGTAGGTGAGCCTGTTCGGGACGGACTGTATCGGTTTCGCGTGCGCGGAGAAGATGAGTACGGCAATAGCGTCACTACGTTCAGTCCCGAGGTTCTGGTTCGGCGTGCATCGCCGGTGTTTAGGATCGGTATTGATCGCGCCACGGTCTCCGCCCAGGGCGATGCTCCCGCGCTGCAGGCGATACCGGAATTGCGCCCGCTGCCGGGACTCCGGGAATGGACGATCGCTCTGGTGCGCGAGGATGATCTCGCCCCCAGTGACGTGGTACGCAGCTGGTCCGGCATCGATCTACCTCCCGCAACGCTTGCGTTGAGTGGTACCGACTTCCCCGTTGATGGGCGCTATTATCTCTCCGGGTCCGCGCGATACGCCAATGGAAGAGTGGTAGAAGAACGGACCTCGTCATTTCTTGTTGACCGCGTTCCTCCGGAGATCAATATCGGCCTGTCGGATATCGCGTTGATGCCGACCGACAACCGCAGGTTGGTGGTGTTCGTGGAAGGCGATGGTACCGCCCGCGAGGGGCGTCTTAAGCTGCGCGGAGAGGATCTGCCGCAGGAAGCCGGCGAGGAAATCGTGCTCCAGCAGTTTGATCGCCTGCCGGATGAGTTCGAGTGGTCCCTGGTGCTTCCCGATGGAACGTTCCTGGAACCGGGACTCTACGAACTGTGGCTTGAAGGTGAAGACCGTGCCGGCAATGTAGGGCGATCACCGGTGCGACGGTTTGAGCTCGTTCCCCGGCTGGAAGGCGCCGAAATCACTCCCCAGACCACGATCTTTAGCCCCGTTGCCGAGCGCGGCGACGCGACGGTGGCGTACGCCTTACGGGGTCCTGCCGATGCGGACCGGGGCGAGTTTACCGTAACCTTTCAATCCGGGAGCGCGACGCGCCGGATCTCCGGTTCCTTGCCGCTTCCGAGCCGGCTCAGGTGGGATGGGCGCGATGACCAGGGAGTGCCGTTTCCCGATGGAGAGGTGGCGGCGGATCTGGCCATCACCGTTCCAGACCGCGGCGAAATTGCCGCGGCAGCGGAGCCGATCGAAATTGATACCACCCCCCCGGAAATTTTCTTGGAACGGATCGGTCCGGAATACGTATCTCCCGATGGGGACGGGGTGCAGGAGCAGGTGCGGCTTCGCGGTGAATACGGTGATGCCGTCAGAGGAAGTATCGTTGTTCGGGACGATGCCTCCGGTAGCGTGGTTCGGCGTATATCTCAGCCGATCACCCCCGAGGTTGCCGGCGGATCCGTGATGATTGACATCGAACCGCGCGCGGCGGACGGATCTGTACTCCCAGACGGGGAGTATCTCGTTGAGGCAGAGGCGGTGGACGCTGCCGGTAACCGAGCTACCAGCAACCAGGTCAACGTCAGGATCGACACGCGACCGGTGGGTGGTTTTCTCCGCGTGTCTTCCGGAGCAATTTCACCTAACGGAAATGGCGTTGCCGATTCACTCGTGATTCAACCGGTGGTCCCCGACGTGGAGGGCCTACTCGATTGGGAAATTTCGGTGTATCCCGTCGGTTCAGACGATCAGCCGGTATTGGAACGCCAGGGCAGTGGTCCCGTGCTTCCGGAGCAGATCGAGTGGCCCGACGGTGCTGCGCCGGAGATCTCCGACGGTGACTATGAGGCGCGGCTGCGAGGCCACTATCGACACGGACCGGTTCTCGATATTACCTCTCCGGTGGTCTCCGTCGATACCACCGCTCCAGAGGTATCCGTCACGGTGGCTCCGCAACCGTTCTCCCCGGATGGTGATGGACGAGACGACACGGTGGCGTTTGATTTCTCGGTTGAGGATGTCTCTTCGATTGAGTACTGGATCTTAGAGATCTTCGACCCCACGGGTGAGTTTTTCTATGACGTCGGTGGGCGCGGGTCGGTGCCGAGCCGCGTTGTCTGGGACGGGCGCGCCCGCAATGGAGAGCGTGTGGTATCCGCTGAGCAGTACCCCTGGCGTCTGGAGGTTGCGGATGAGCTGGGCAACATCACCGTGGTGGAAGATGAGCTCGCGGTGGATGTTCTGGTGGAGCCCTTCGAAGACGGATATCGTATCCAGATACCCAGTATTACCTTTCCCGGAAACTCCGCGCAGTTGATCCTGGATCCTAGTGACCCCCGAGGAGAGCAGAACCGACAGGTTCTGGACCGGCTGGTGGAAATCCTGGGTCGGTTCCCGGAGTACTCGATCATGGTCGAGGGCCACGCCGTCAATCTGAGTGGGACCGAGCGCGAAGAGGAAGAGGAACTGGTACCGCTGTCGCGACGACGGGCGCAAGCGGTGCAGGAGGCGTTAATTGAGCGAGGTGTGGCGGCGCGGCTGTTGTCAGCCCGTGGCAGAGGTGGGAGGGCCCCACTGGTACCCCACGGTGACGAATTGAATCGCTGGAAAAACCGTCGAGTCGATTTCATTTTGCAGCGCTGAGCATGAAAGTTTCTCGTGAGACCCTGCAGCAGATCCGTGAGAAAACAGACATGGTGGAACTGGTGAACAGTTACACGCACCTGGAACGGCGCGGAAACCGCTGGTGGGGACTGAGCCCCTTTAAACCGGAGAAGACGCCCTCCTTTTCGGTAAAGCCGGAAGATGGTTTTTACTACTGTTTCGCGACCAATCAGGGTGGCGATGTGTTTCGGTTCATTAGTGAAATGGAGGGGCTCACCTTTCCGGAGGCGGTGGAATACCTGGCGGAACGGGCCGGGATCACCGTCGAAACGGGGGGAGGCCCGTCTCCTGAAGACCAAGAGCGCAACGCATTGTTGGAACTGTACGATCGGGTTACCGGATCGTTTCACTATCTGCTGACCTCGGACTCCCGGGGAGAGGGGGCGTTGCAGTATGCGCGGGATCGGGGAATCACCGATGAGACGATCTCGGCGTTTCGACTGGGCTATGCGCCGGACAATGGACGCTGGTTGTTCCAGTTTTTACGGAGTAAGGCGTACAGCGAGGATTTTCTTCGGAGAAGCGGCCTGTTTTCCAGCAAGGGAAACGGCTTTACCTTGTTCCGAAACCGGCTCATGTTTCCCATCGGTGACGAGCGGGAACGGATCGTGGCGTTTGGCGGCAGAGCGCTCAGCGAACAGGAGCGCGCCAAGTACATCAACAGTCCCGAAACTGTCATCTATGCCAAGAAGCGCACACTGTACGGTCTGAATAACGCCCTCCCGGAACTCCGAAAAACGCGGCGGGCGTACATCGGCGAAGGCTACCTGGATGTGATCGCCATGCATCAGTCCGGCGTGTCGAACACGGTGGCGCCTTTGGGCACCGCCTTCACTGAGGAACAAGCAAAGCTCCTCAAGCGGTGGGTCGACGAGGTGGTGCTCGTGTTTGATGCCGATTCGGCGGGACTGAATGCGTCGTTCAAGGCGGCGATCGTAGCAGAGCAGGCAGGCCTGGGCTGTTTTGCCGTGAAGGTGCCCTCAGGCAAGGATCCGGACGATCTGTACCGGGAATCCGGGGCGCAGGCGGTTCAGGATATGGTTGCGGACCCGCAACCGGTGTTCGATTTTATGCTCGCGGCCCTTTCCGATACGTTGCGCAGTGATACGGGTATAAACAGGGAGTTGCTGTTGCAAAGGATTTTCCCGTATATTACTATCATTAGTTCCGAGGTGCGCCGAGAAGGGGCTATCGATGCGCTCAGTGACCTTCTGGGTGTATCTTCCCACGCTGTGCAAGCGGACTTTGAACGATGGCGGAGAGGAGAGCAGCCACAGCGAGTAGAACAGAGGCCGACCGATCACACACACAGTACAATAGGTCGCGACGTTGCGCTCATGCTCGCCACCGCGCAGGATGGCGGGCTGTTTGCGTATTTGCGGTCGCGTTTGAGTTCTGATCAGTTACAGGATCGGCTTGCGCGGCATCTGTTCCTACTTATGGAAGATGCGTACCGCCATGATGAGCCGCTTCCCCGCGGTTTAATCGACCGGCTTACTGATGAATCGGTTCGTAATCGTGTTCTGGAACGGCTCACATCCGGCGAATTTACCGGATGGAAACAGCAAGATGTCGATCGGGCGGTGAAATTGATTCGAATTCGGGCGTTGGAGGCGGAAGCGCATCAGGTTGAAGTGGAATTGCGGCGGTTGTCGGACTCCGATGGGCGGACGCTACGGGAATTGCTTGAGAAGAAAATGGCGATTGATCAAGAACTCGGGAATCTGAAGGTGAGGGCTGATGACTGATTTGCAGAATGATCCTGCAATCGCGCGACTAATAGATTATGCAAAATCGAAGACGACAATTAGCTATGATGAGCTTCAGGATTTTTTGCCGGAAGCGATTGTCAATTCGAACCAGATCGAGGACGTCCTGAGCCTCCTGGCCAAACACAACGTGGTTCTCGAAGAAGCCAGCGACGATGACACGGAGGATTCTGATCGCCGTAACGAAGACGGTGAGATCGAAGATTCCGATGACTCGGACGACAGTGAAGGTGAGGATTCCGCCCCCGGACAGGTGCCGGAAGCGGTTGCCGCACTTGCCGCTGATCGGACGAAACGGGTAATTGTTGGTGATAAAGAGGCTGCGGTAGACGATCCGATTCGTCTGTACCTGCGAGAGATCGGAAAAGAGAACCTCCTCACTGCCGAACAGGAAGTAGAGCTCTCGAAGCAGATGGAAGAGGGCGAGTACATCATCAAGGATGTGATCCGGGGCAGCGGCATGGTTATTCCGGAGTTCTCGGACCTGGCGGAACGGACATTTCGCAAGGAGGATCCGAGGGAACTTGGGCTTTCCAAGAAAGAGATCTCCGAGTACCTTGCGGAGCGGCGCCGTCTGAACCAGTTCTACCGAGAGTCCCTGAAGGAATTGCTTCCCGATCTGCGCTCCTATATGGATCAGAAGCTCCGGACCTACGAGAAGGGCATCGACATCTTGGAAGACAAGCCGCTTGCGCAGAAGCGGACTAAATTGCTCGCCAAACTGAATGAGGTCGATCTCCACCAGGATGAAATCCTTCGCTTTAGTGAGCGGTTTTCACGTGCTGCCAAACAGATACATCGGCATCGGGACGAACAGAGTCGCGTTGAGAAACGCTTGCGCGTCTCCAGTCTGCGCGAGCTGCGGGTGTTGGGACGCGGCCTGGCCGTGGGGTCCCGCCGCGAAGAGATCGAAGAGAGTCTTGGCTTATCGGCAGATCAGATCAAAGAGAAAATTCGCCACATCCAGGTCACGGAAAAGAAGTTACGCGAACTGGAATACCGATTCGAGAACACGATTGATGATATCCTCGACATGTCCGGGGAGATTGAACGCGGCCGCGTGATGATGCAGACCGCCAAGGATCGCCTCATTCAGGCGAACCTGAGATTGGTTGTCAGTATTGCAAAAAAGTATACCAATCGTGGCTTGCATTTCTTTGATCTGGTGCAGGAAGGTAATATCGGCCTCATTAAGGCGGTTGAAAAATTTGAGTATCGCAAAGGGTACAAGTTTTCGACGTACGCTACCTGGTGGATCCGGCAGGCGATCACGCGCTCGATTTCCGATCAAGCCCGGACGATTCGTGTGCCGGTACATATGATCGAACAGATCAATAAGGTAGTGCGCGAATCGCGGCAGCTTATGCAGGTGTTGGGGCGCGAGCCCAGCGACGAAGAGGTCGCCGAGCGTCTCGGATGGAACGTAGCCCGCGTGAAATCGGTAAAGAGCGTGGCTCGCGAGCCGATCTCTTTAGAGACACCTATTGGTGAAGAAGAAGACTCGTTGTTGGGTGACTTCATCGAAGATAAGGAAGTAGAAAACCCGGCGCATCAAACTGCGTTTACCCTGCTGCAGGAGCAGCTCAGGAGTGTGCTCGACACCCTGCCGCCGCGGGAGCAGGAAGTATTGAAAATGAGATTCGGATTGGAAGACGGCTACTCCCTGACTCTTGAGGAAGTGGGGCTCTATTTCAACGTCACCCGTGAGCGTATCCGGCAGATTGAAGCAAAGGCGTTGCGTAGGTTGCGTCATCCAAAGCGGAGCCGACGGCTCAAAGATTATCTCGATAGCTGAGAGGTACTGTAATACGATGATTCAGGACACAATTGAAAAGCTGAAGGTTCTCCAGGACATTCTCTCCGATAAATTCACCATTCAGCGTGAAATCGAAGAGCTTCCGCGGACGTTGGCCACCAAGAAAGAACTGGTGAGCCGCCTAAAGAAATCGTTCGTTGAGAAGAACGAGAAGTACGAGGAAACCCGGAAACGGGTGGCCGAGTTGCGGGTTCGTCTCCAGGAGGCGGAATCGGACCGGGAGAAGTACGAATCGCAAATGGACCAGATCACCACGGCCCGTGAGTATGATGCGCTGGAAAAAGAGATCCGCGATGCCTCCGAGCGAGAACAGCAGTTCCGACGAGAGCTCCAACGGGAAGAAAAGGATCTCGAGGAACAGCGGCAGCGCCTGGAGCGGGAAGAGGCGATGATTAAGTCTCAGGAAGAAGAGCTCGAGGAAGAGCGGGCCAAGATCGACAGCGAAACCAGCGAGCGTAGGAACCGCCTGGACGAGCTGGAGGAGCGGGAGCAGGAGACGGTGCCCGGCTTGGACGAAGAGTTGTTGTTCAAGTTTGAGCGGATTATTCGGAGCAAAGAGGGCGAAGGAATCGTGCCGATTCGCAACGGCGTGTGTACCGGCTGCCAGATGATCCTGCCGAACCAGTTTGTCAATGACGTGCGAGCCGCTGAACATATTCTGTTCTGCCCCTACTGCTCCAAGGTTGTCTTCTATGCCGAGGATGACGTCGATGCGGATGAAGTTGGCTTTTCCGATTCCGATGAGGAAGGTCTGGCGGATCTCGTTGATGCTGATTTTGATGAAGATCTCTTCGAAGAAGAGGCGTTGATCGGCCTTACCGACGAAGATGAAATGACCCCTGAAGAGCAGGCTGAAATCTCCGGCGATGACGACGAAGATGATTCCGAAGAGGACGAGGAAGTCATCGACGAAGATGACAGCGACGATTCCCTCGGTGATGAAGAAGAGTCTGACTACAGTGACGGTGACGAGGAAGAATTGGAAGATTGATCGTGGGATGACATAGGGCAGGCACGAGCACGGAGGAGTCTGGTTACCGCTTTGCCCCTGCGGCGGAGAGGAAAGTCCGGACTCCGGAGAGCGCGGTACCGGGTAACGCCCGGCTGCAGGCATGTATGTGCCTGCACGAGACAGTGCCACAGAAACCAGACCGCCGGCGGCACCTGAGGTGCGGTCGGTAAGGGTGAAACGGTGGGGTAAGAGCCCACCGGCTCGTCGGTAACGGCGGGCGTCATGGTAAACCTTGCCGGGAGCAAAACCAAGCAGCAGAGGGGTTGCTCGCCCTTATCTCTGCGGGTAGGTTGCTGGAGCCGGTTGGAAACAGGCGGTGTAGATAGATGGTGACCCAAGACAGAATCCGGCTTATCGGCTCCTCTTTGCGCGCGTCCGCCCTATGAAGATTCCTGAATCGAGGTTTTCGAGCCCCCGGCGGTCCGGGATGCGACGTCTGGTGATCGTGGTGGCGGTCGCAATTGGTGCCGGAGCACTGGTGGCGGGGGTAATCTTACTGGTTCGTTTCAGAGCACCCATTTTCGCGATCGGTCAGACGGAGCGTCCTCAGGATGCGATCGAGTTGTGGAACGAACAACAGTATTCCCAAGTCGTCACGGTCACCACTGACCAATTGGCCCAATACCCGTTAGACCCGACAGCTCTCAGTCTCCGCGGCTTCTCTCGCTTTTACCTTGCGATGCAGGAAGTGGAAGGTGAGCGGCGAGACCGGTATCTGGAAGATTCGGTGCGCGACCTTCGGAGGGTCCTCCTGGTACCGGACGTGGAACTTGCCCCACAGATCTACTACATTCTGGGAAAGGCGTCGTTTCAGCGGGGTGAGTTCTTCTATGATACTGCCATTGAGGCCCTGGAGCGCGCCCGCGGCTTGGGTGTGGAGCGCCTGGATCTTGTAGAGTACCTGGCGATAGCCTCCCGTGATGTGGGGCGCGTGCCGGAGGCGATCGAGTACTTTCGTGAAGCTATTGAGGTGGGAGATGAGGACGTGCATCGCGTTGTCCTGGCGGACCTTCTGATCGAGGAACAGCAGTATGACGCGGCCAATGAGCTCCTCCGCGCGGTTGTGCGGCGCAGCGAAGACACTACCGTTGTACAGGATGCTCTGCTATCCTTAGGTGAGTCGCTGCGGAGTCAGGAACGCTTCGATGAAGCACTTCAGGCATACGACGACACGCTGGAGATAAATGATTCCTCAGCTGAGGCGCATTACGGAATCGGTGAAGTATATCTGGCACAAGGTGAACCGGATCGTGCCCGCTTTGAATGGCGTGAGGCGGTCCGGCTCAATCCGAACCATATTGAATCTTTGCAGCGTTTACAGGAATATTAGACCGAGTACCTGGGAGGGACACACTACATGGGCGGAACATCGTTTTTGAGCGCCTTTTCATCGGATATTGGCATTGATCTGGGGACCTGCAACACCCTCGTCTACATTCGGGGAAAGGGAATCGTTGCCAGTGAGCCATCGGTGGTTGCGGTGGAACGAGGGACAAAGAAAGTCGTAGCCGTGGGAGAAGAGGCGAAACGAATGCTCTGGAAGACTCCAGGGGATATTATCGCGATTCGTCCGCTGCGAGACGGCGTTATTGCTGACCTGGAAACTACCGAAAAGATGATTCGATACTTCATTTCGAAAGTGCTCCAGCGACGCTGGTTTGTAAAACCGCGCATGGTCATCGGCGTTCCTTCGTGCATTACCGACGTGGAGAAACGGGCGGTGATCGAGAGCGCGGAGAAAGCCGGAGCCCGGGAGGTTCGCGTTATCGAGGAGTCTCTGGCCGCGGCGATCGGAGCGAACATTCCCATTTTCGAGCCTGCAGGCCATATGGTGTGTGATATCGGCGGAGGAACCAGTGAAATTTCGGTGATCTCGCTGGGAGGTATGGTGGTGACCAACGCCATCCGCCTCGGAGGTGACGAGTTTGATGAGGCGATCATTAAGCACGTACGTACGGTGCACAACCTGATTGTCGGTGAAGGGACGGCGGAAGAACTCAAGAAGCGCATCGGAAACGCCACTGCCGACAAAAAGATCGAAAAGATGGAAGTGAAAGGGACCGACGCCATTACCGGTCTGCCTCGGCGCCTCGAAATCGATAGTGTCGAAGTACGGGACGCCTTGCAGGAGCCGATCACCGCGATCATTGAGGAGATCAAACGTACGCTCGGTCAGACGCCGCCGGAATTGGCGGCGGATATCGTAGAGCGCGGAATCGTGCTCACCGGCGGGGGCTCACTCCTGAAAGGACTGGACACGCTTATTGCCAATGAGACCGGTGTGCCGGTATTCCTCGCCGAAGACCCCATGAACTGCGTAGCGCTCGGTGCCGGCATGTACTTCGAATATGAAAAGGGCATCCGTCACGAAAACAACATCTACAAAAACCTGTAACGCATGACTGCACGACGGCGAACCCTCCTGACGACGGTTGCGCTGATCCTGGTGGGGACGATTACGGCACTGACCGGAGGGTCCTCAGGGCGTGTGCGGCCTGATGAGGCGGTGCGAGGCGTTTTTGCGGGGCTCCAACAGGGTCTCGCCGCTGCCGGGCAGTCGGTGGGGAATACGGTCCGCTCGGTTGGTGAGCTTCGTCGTCTCCGAGCGGACTACGAGGCGCTCCTGGATGATCTGGAACAGTACGAGCGCCTCGAGGGTACCGTGGGCGCGTTGGAGCGAGAAAATGACCGTCTCCGGGAACAGCTGGAATTTGCCGCCCGCACCGACGAATCCGCCCTGGCTGCACAGATCATAGCCCGAGAGAGTTCAACCGGATTCTTTTCCTCATTCACGATCAATCGCGGTGAACGGCATGGGGTAGAAGTCAATCAGGCGGTCATCGCCTTTGTTGGTGGCGAAGAGGGTCTCGTGGGGAGAGTGGACGAAGTATCCGGAGGCACCGCCGTGATCGTTCCGGTATTTGCTCCCGGCTCCTATATCGGTGCGCGTCTGGAGCGTTCCCGTCATGTGGGTCTGCTGCAGGGTTCAGGGGTCGCCGCCGACGCGTTGGCGATGCAATACGTTCCACGAGATGCGCGCAACGAGATCAGATATGGAGACCTGGTCATTACTTCCGGACTCAATTCGATCTTTCCACCGGAAATTCCGATCGGTCGGGTACTGCGGGTCTCCGCCCCGTCCTGGGACACGTCCTTGGTAATTGAGGTAGAGCCGGTCGTCGATTTTTCACGTCTCGAATATGTCTTCGTCTTAAACGCCGGCGGAGGCCGGCGGGGAACTCCTTAGTATGGTTTCACTTGTACTTGGCGGTATTGCGGCACTGTTTGCGCTCCTCCAGACCACATGGTTCGCCGGTTGGACGCTGGCCGGAGCCCGTCCAGATGTGGTGCTCATTGTGCTTACCGTCTCTGCCCACCACACCGGTGTTCAGCGGGGTCAGATTTCCGGATTCTTGGTGGGAGTGGTTGAAGACATTCTGAGTATCGCGCCGCTGGGGTTTCATGCGGTGCTGCGTCTGGTCCATGCGGCGGTAGTGGGGCTCTCCAGCGGGGCGGTGCAGGCAGATACCCTGCTTACCCCGATGCTGCTCGTGGGGCTTGCCACCATTATTAAACAGATAACCGCGGCGGTGTTCTCACAACTGATCGGAGCGGAAGAGATCGTTTCTGCGGTCTTTTCGATGCCCACCGCAGTAGAGCTCGGGCTTAACGTTCTCATTGCGCCGCTCGGCTTTTGGTTGTTAAAGCCGGTGATCCGGCGCTTCTCCCGGACCGGTGGGTTTTCATGAGTCCCCTCGAGCGACGCGCTGTTGTTTCCACCCGCCGGGTAGTGGGGCTGGCGGTAGTGATCGGTGTGGTATTCCTAACCTATCTGGTGCATCTCTTCGAAATGCAGGTGCTCGACGGGTATATCTATCTGAACCGAGCGCGCCAGACCGCCTTGCGCAGTGAACCGGTATTTGCCCAACGCGGCCAGATTTTTGATCGAGATATGGAAACGCTCCTGGCCACCAATAGAAGCTCTTTTGCGCTTACCATCGTCCCCGGGGAAGTGCCCCTGGGCCGCCTCAGTGCCACCGTATCGGAAATTGCGCAGCTCATCGGCGGTGATGAAGGCGCGATGCAGGAGCGGTTAAACCGTCGGCGGGGAGGAAGTTTTCAGGCGGTTGAAATCGTTGCCGGTCTGTCCCTGGAAGAACTCACGCAGGTTGCTGAACGAATCGACCGATTTCCCGGGGTGTCGTGGTATACCAAGCCTGAGCGTTCCTATCCGGCGGCGGAACTCACGAGCCACGTCATCGGGTACGTGGGGGAAATCACCCCGCAGGAACTACAGGTGCTTTTCAATGAAGGCTACTCGTCGGCCAGTGTGCTTGGCAAATCCGGCGTGGAACAGCGCTATGATCAGCTGCTGCGGGGCCAGGACGGCAGACGCTTTCGGACCGTTGATGCCCGCGGCCGCCGTGTCGGTGAAGATGAAGAATTGATCTCCCCTGAACAAGGCCAAAACCTGGTGCTCACCATCGATCATGATCTGCAGCTCCTTGCTCAGGAGGCGTTGGGGCCACGGATCGGGTCGGTTGTGGCCCTCCGTCCCGCCACCGGCGAAGTACTTGCCATGGTGAACTATCCGCGGTTCGATCCTCAACAGTTCACCGGTCCCCAGGGGCAGGAGTCGTTTCGGGATTTGACCCTGGATGCGCGCTCTCCCTTTTTCAACCGGGCGATTCAGTCTCTATCGGCTCCCGCTTCTACCTTCAAAATACTGATGACCACCGCGATTCTCGAGGAAGGGGCGTTTCCTCCGGAGGAAGAGATCAACTGTAACGGGCAGTTCACCTATGGTAATCGCGTCTTCAACGATTGGCTGGAGCAGGGCCACGGCCCGCTCAATCTGGCCCAGGCGTTGGCACAGTCGTGCAATGTGTACTACTGGACCATGGGTGCCAACCACGTGACGGTGGATCAGATCATCGATTATTCGGCACGGCTGGGGTTGGGGCAGCCCACCGGAGTCGACCTTCCAGGAGAAGTCAGCGGACTGGTGCCGTCTCCGGCATGGAAAGAGCAGACGTTGAATGCACGCTGGGTGGGCGGAGACACAGTGAATATGTCGATCGGCGAGGGGTATCTGCAGGTGACGCCGATTCAGATGGCCAACGTGGTGGCGTCCGTCGTCAACGATGGGCGCACGTATCGGCCGCATATCCTGAAAGAGGTGCGGGACTCCGTCACCGGAGCGGTGGTGCAACGAACTGAGCCGGAGGTTGTGCGCGAAACCGGGATTAGTCAGCAGACGCTCGAGGAAGTGCGCGCGGCGATGCGAGGTGTCATAACTGAGGGTACCGCCAACGTGGTTATCACCACTGATGCGGTGGAGTCCGCCGGTAAGACCGGCACCGGTCAGGTGGGTAGCGATACTAACTGGACCAGCTGGTTTGTGGCGTATGCTCCCTACGGAGAGGATGTCCCCGCTGAGGAACAAATCGTCCTGGCGGTGATGGTGGATGCGATGAATGAGTGGGAATGGTGGGCCCCTAAGGCGGCAAACATCATCCTCCACGGGTACTTTGAAGATCTTTCCTTTGAGGAAGCTGTTATTGACCTGAGACAAGGGCCGCGACCACTATGGTATATGTGAGGCGGACAACATGATCAAGTCACGGTCGATTTTTGAGATTGATCTCTATGTGGTGATCGCCACGGTATCCCTGTTGGTCGTGGGCGTGCTCTTCGTCTTTTCCAGCGGGGTCACCGCAGATGGGCAGGTGGTAAGCAATGAGTACATCCGCCAGATCGTGTGGGGTGTAACCGGAATCGTGTTGATGCTGCTGATGACCTTTGTTGATTACCGCGTGTTGTATCGTCCGGCAGTCGTAATCTTTGGTGCGATCCTGGTCATTCTGATTTTCACCGTGCTCTTCGGCCAGGTGGTCAACGGGTCCCGGAGTTGGATCGGAGTTGGCAATCTCGGGGGGCAGCCTTCGGAGTTTGCAAAAATTGCTCTGATCATTCTTTTGGCGCGCTACTTCGGTGATGCGCCGGACCGGGGCCGCACGCTTATCGGGTTTTCAGGAGCGGTGCTGATCACGCTGATTCCAACGCTGCTGGTGCTGGTACAACCAGACTTGGGCACCGCAATTGTCTATCTGCCGATCTTTCTGGTGATCGCCTACGCCGCCGGTGCAGACTTTCGGATGATCGGGTTCGTGCTGGGTTTGGGTGCGTTTACGATTCTGTTTACCGTATTACCGGTGTGGGAGGAGTACCTGTCGGAGCGCTCGTTTCCGCTGGTTCAGGTACTCAATGATTCCGATACGATGCTGTCCCTGCTGGCCGGCCTATCAGCGGCGGCAGGCCTTTCCGGAATCGGGTATTGGTTCACTCGGCGCCCGCTGTTCTTCTGGATCGTCTACGGTTTGGTCATCCTGATACTGTCGGTGCCCATGGCGTTTATCGCACGCTCGGTGTTGCAGGAATACCAGCTCATGCGTTTGATCGTCTTTGTCGATCCCTATGTCGACCCTCGAGGCGCGGGATGGAACATCATCCAGTCCGTGACGGCTGTAGGTTCGGGGGGTCCCTTCGGGAAAGGATTCCTCCAAGGGACGCAGAGCCACTACCAGTATCTACCCGAGCAGAGTACCGACTTCATCTTTTCTATCCTGGCTGAGGAGTGGGGCTTCCTGGGAGTCCTGGCCGTGTTTACCCTCTTTGGCATCATTCTTGGAAGATCTTTGTACATCATGGTTTCGGCGAAAGACCGATTTGCGGCGCTGTTGGTGGCGGGGGTTGTTGGAATGCTCGTCGTTCACCTGGTGATCAACGTCGGAATGGCAGTGGGAGTCATGCCGATCATGGGTATCCCGCTGTTCCTGCTATCCTATGGGGGGTCGTCCTTATGGACGGCGCTTATCGGAATCGGCATCGTTATGAGTGTATACCAGCATCGGTATCAGTATTAGTGCGATGAGAAGTACCCCGGTGAATCCCGAGCGCGACCTATTTTCCATTTTGAATCACGTTGATATGCCTGCGCGGTATGTGGGAGGCGAGTTCGGTTCGATCGTGAAGTCACAATCGGATGCGCCTTTCCGGATTGCGCTGAGCTTTCCCGATCTCTATGAAATTGGAATGTCCAATACTGCGGTAAAGCTCCTCTACGGCATGCTAAACGCCATGGAAGGTGTCGCCTGCGAACGTGTCTTCGTTCCCGCTCCTGATTTTGAGCGCGAACTGGCAGCGGTCAACCAACCGCTCTACACCCTGGAAACGGGCGCCCCGGTTCGCGAAGTTCATCTGGTGGCGATCTCCTATGGGTATGAGCTGCTTGCAACCAATGTGCTCACGCTTTTGAAGAGTTCTGGGATGGCCGTAGTGCGCTCAGACCGTACGGAAACTGACCCGATCGTGGTTCTCGGCGGCCCGGGTGCCACCAATCCGATGCCGTTAGCGCCGTTCGTTGACGGCGTGTTTTCCGGTGAAGCAGAAGCGGCGCTGCCGGAGCTCGTGGCACGCATGCAGGAGGTGCGTGGTGCCGGCGGGTCCCGATCCGACTATCTGGGTGTGCTTGAGGATTCCCCGTACGTCTGGACTCCAGAAGGTTCCAGAGCAACTCGACGAGCGATTTGGAGCGGATTTGGTCATGGAGCAGCGCCGGGGTACGTCTGCCACGTTGATGGGATTCCCGCGGCCTTTGGCGCCGGATTTCCCGTTCCCAATTTCCCGGTGATTCAGGACCATGGGCCGATCGAGATTATGCGAGGGTGCCCGCAGGGTTGTCGCTTCTGTCATGCGGGAGTGTTTTATCGCCCATACCGCATGAAACCGGTAGCTGAAATCATCTCAGAATTGGACTGGTTGGTCACGCACCAGGGGTATCGAGACATCACCTTCAGTTCCCTCAGTAGTGGTGATTACAGCCAGCTAATCCCGTTGCTCAATCAGGTGAATAGGACATATCGCGCCCGGGGAATCAGCTTTCAGTTGCCCTCACTGCGCATAAACTCCGTGACGTTGCCGATTTTTGAACAGCTGTCTCAGGGAAAGCGGTCGGGCCTTACCTTCGCGGTGGAAGCGGCTCACGCCGATGATCAGCGTGCCATCAACAAACTGGTTCCCCTGGAACGAACGATCGAAATTGCTCGGGAGGCGTTTTCCCGCGGCTGGAAACACGCCAAACTGTACTTCATGATCGGCCTGCCGCTGGAGAACTCGCAGCGGGAGGCGCAGGCGATCGTGGAATATGTACGGGAGTTGCGACGGGCGGTAAAGATGGAATTTGTCGTGAACGTGGGGACGTTTGTGCCGAAGCCTCACACGCCGTTTCAATGGGATGCCCAGCTCGCGTCGGACGTAGCCCTCGAGCGGATCGCTGAGATTCGCCGGGGATTGCCGAAAGGCACGCGGCTGCGGGCGCATGATCCATGGATGTCCTGGCTGGAAGGGGTGTTAACGCGTGGTGATACCCGTACTGGTATCGCCATCGCCCGGGCGCATGAGCGCGGCGCCCGGCTCGATGCCTGGAGTGAGCACCTTCGGCGGGACGTATGGGAAGCGGTTTTGGCAGAGATGCCGGAGGCCGCACGTGGCGTGGAAGCATTTTCCCCGGAAGAGCCGCTTCCCTGGGATGGAGTGGATCTGGGGATCACGGAGTCGACGCTGCGGAGAGAACGGCAGCGGGCAAAAGAGAGTACGGTGACGGAACGGTGTCTTACGGACTGTGAAGAACCGTGCGGAGTGTGTAACCGAACGGTGCGGGCCGTTGACGCACCGGCTGATCCGCAGGGGCCTGAGGCGGCAGTTACCGAAGTCCCCGAAGTTGCCGGGGCCGGCGGGTCGCCGGCGACCACGCAGACCCACGGCACCCAACACTACCTCATTGTGCGCTATCGCAAGCGGGGAGCGGCAGCGTTCATTCCTCACCTGGGTCTAGTGCGCACCTTTGAGCGAGTGTGGCAGCGGCTGGGCATTCCCTTGGCGCTCACTGAGGGCTACCACCCGAAGGCGCGCATGAGTTTTGGTCAGCCACTACCGCTCGGCGTCGAGAGCGACGATGAGATCGTAGTGGTTTCTGTACAGAAAAGTGTACACCTTGAGACTGATTATCCGCATTTCACCCAGGTAGTTCCCTGCGGGTTGGAGATTATCTCCTCTGTTTCGGTGTGCCATGTGCCGCAGACACCGCGCGTGCCCGCCCCGATGCAGCGCTACGGGGGATCCGTCTTCCGGGCGGAGGTGGTAGTAGGACGCTCAGAGCGTGATTTACCGGGTGCCGGCGTGGCGGTAGGCAGTGCGGATCGGCTTGCCGCGATCATCGAGCAGACCAGTGGAGCTACTTTGGAACGGTCCTCGGGGGAGGCGCTCGAGTTTTCTCTGGCTCCCGATGCGCCGGGTCTGGGCCGAATCATCAAAGAGCATGGGCTGCGAGGCGCGGTGCGGTTTCGTCGAATCCGCATGTTGGATCAAACTAATACTTCGCTGTTTGGCTACTATGAAGGATACAGCCATGCCGCGGGGGAAGAGAGTTCCGTGGCTGGCTGCGCGTGACGATCACTCCACGCCTGGGAGACATTACGGCCGCGGCAGCGCACTTGCGATAGCACGCCTGCGCCAGTACACCTGCGACAGTATGCCTGCGCCGGAGGGTGGGGCTGCAACGGGTGTGTCGCCTCACAGGATCTGCTGAAATGATGTATCCGGATGCGCGCCTCGATTAGCGGGAGCGCTCGTGCTCTTTGGCCTCATCCCACAACTTGTCGAGGGTTTCCAGACCCGCCTCCGATAGATCCAGGCCGCGGGAGGCGATTTGTTCTTCCACGTAGCGGAATCGATCGAGAAACTTATCGTTAGTTCGCGCCAGGGCGACGGAGGGGTCCGTCTTAAGATGCCTGCTGACATTTACCACCGAAAAAAGCACGTCACCCAGTTCCTCTTCAACCTGTGAGTTATCCTTGGTGGGTTGTGCCCGGGCCTTCAGCTCCGCCAGGCGTTGCTCCAGTTCTTCGATCTCTTCCTTGAGCTTATCCATGGCCGGGTCAATCGTCTCCCAGTCAAAACCGACGGCGGAGGCCTTCTTCTGTACCTCATACGCTCGTTCGAGCGGTGGGAGTCCTCGACTGACGTGGGCCACTGAGATCGATCGGCCCTCCTGATCCTTCTTGATTTGGTTCCAGTTGGTCACGACCTGTTCCGCCGTGGTGGCGTCTACCGACCCAAATACATGGGGATGTCGACGGATCAGTTTCTGTCCGTTGGCATTCAGAACCTCACTCAAAGGGGTTCCCGTTTCCTGTTCAAGGGCGTCCGCCAGCAGTAGTGAGACCAGCAGCACATCGCCGAGCTCATCGGCTACGGCGGCGTAATCCGCAGCGGCATAATCGGCCGCGGCATAATCCGCCGCGGCATAGTCGGTGGCCGGTACAGCGAGTGGAGCGCTTCCGCCGATACCTCCGTCGTCACCGTGGTGACTGTAGTGACCGTGAGGACTGTGGTGAGAGTCCTGCGACTTCTGAGAATCGTTGATCGCCGCCAGCACCTCGAACGCTTCCTCAACGATGTAGCGCCGAAGTGAGTGGAGGGTTTGTTTCTTATCCCATGGACAGCCATCTTCCGCGCGCAGACGCCGAATGATTGCGGCGTACTGTGCAA
>JAWOCO010000263.1:0-5918 GCA_046483765.1 Alkalispirochaeta sp.
GCCATGAAGAGACAGATCGGGCGCTCGGAGCGCACCGCCTGATCCCAGATCTGCTGAAAATGCGTCTCATAGTAGCGTCGGTTCAAGAGCCCCGTGAGGGAATCGTGGGTGCTCAACCGCTCCAACTCCGTGACTGCCGTTTCCAGTTGGCGGTTTTTGTCGGCGAGAATACGAGCATCCCGCACGCGAAACGCCGTGCGCACGATCAACACCCCCAGGCCCACGTACAACCCGATCGCCCACCACCGCACGTACCACGGGGCGGTGACGACTAGTTGCAGCGAGGCCGGTTCCTCCGTCCACACCCCATCGGCGTTGGCCACCTGCACGGAGAACTGGTAGGTGCCGGGCGCGAGGTTGGTATAGGTGGCGAAGTTCCGGTTCCCGGAGAAGACCCACTCGTCATCCAGCCCCTCCAGGCGGTAGCTGTAGAGGTTGTTCTCGGGAGCCTCAAAGTCGAGTCCGACAAACTCGAAGCTTACAAAGGAGTCCCCCGGACCCAGAACGAGGGAGCGATTGTTAAAACTGATCGTGTCCGGCTCAAGGGAATCCTGAAAAACCTGCACGTCGGTGATTTGGACCGGTGGAGCGTGGGTGTTGCGGGTCGAGATAGAGGAATCGATTCTGGTGATTCCGTGACCGCCGCCAAAGAGGAGCACCCCGTCTTCATCGCGCCATACACCTGACTGAAACTCACTTCCCCGCAGACCGTCGCGTTCGTCAAACGTCTCAACATGCCCGGAGGTGGGATCCAGGGCTGACAGCCCCTGCTGGGTAGCCAGCCAGATCCGCCCGGCATCTCCCTCGAGAATGCCTACAATCGTGTTATCCGTGAGTCCATCCGCCGCCATGATGTGCGTAAACGTCTCGGACTGCGGCAGAAACCGGTTCAACCCGCCACTGACGGTGCCGATCCACAACCGACCCACGGAGTCCTCGTGAAGCGTGCGGGCGGTGTTGTTGCTGAGTCCTTCAGGGTTATCAGGATCATAGGTAAATACGTCGAAGTCGTCACTCTCCCGGCGGTAGCGGCTGAGGCCTCCATTGGTGGCCACCCAGATCGCGCCCCGGCTGTTCTCCAGCATGTCATAGATATGGTTGTTGCTGAGACTGCGAGGGTCGTCCGAATCGTAACGGAACACCTCCGTTTCCTGCGTATTGGGATCGTAGCGGGTGATGCCATTGCGATACGTGCCCACCCAATAGCGGCCGTCCTGGTCCTCCAACATCGAGTAGATGATCTCCCCGGATAAGGGGGCGTCAGGGTAGATATCGTGCCAGTCAGTAAAGCGCCCCCGCCCGCGATCAAGCAGCTGTAGCCCGCCGTTGGAGCCGACCCACAACCGGTCCTGGGAATCCTCGTAGATCGTGACCACAATATCGTTGGCCAAGGACTCTGGATCTTGCGGGTCATGGCGATAGGATCTCCAGGCGTCGGCGTTCTCGTCGTAATAGGCCAGGCCCCCACTGTAAATACCCGCCCAGAGCGTCCCCTGGCGATCACGGTACATGACGTTGATTTTCCCCTGGGGAAGACTCATGGGATCCTGTGGGTCGTGGTGGTACAACAGATAGTTCCGCTGCCGGGGGCTGAGTCGGTGCAGCCCGCCCCCGTTGGTGCCGACCCACACTACCCCCGCCGCGTCCTCGTGCAAGGAGTAGATCACCGGCGAGGCCAAATCGTCTTCAGTCTCGGAGGTGAACTCGTAGACCCGCCCCTCGGCGGAAACTGCAAAGAGCCCACCACCCCAGCTTCCGGCCCAGAGGGAACCATCGGACGCGGCGAGCACGGTGTACAGCGTATTGGTGCTGAACTGATACTCCGCAACCACTCCCTGGTCTTCCTCGAAGACCACCAGGCCCCCTCGGTATTCGTCCATGCCCCAGGTCCCCAGCACGAGTCGGCCCGCCTCGATCTCATCGATCGCCATCACGTAGGGTGATGGCAGCTCCACATCGACTACCACCACCTGCTCACGCTCCGGATCCCACCGCGATAGGCCCCCCAGGCTTGCGATCCAGAGCGTTCCGTTCCCGTCCAGATGGAGATCACGAATCTCTTGGTGGGGCGCCTCAATCCGATCAAAGGTGCCGTCGGGGTTCATCCGATTGAGACCATCCTGCGTACCCACCCAGAGGCTCCCCTCCGGTCCACGACTCACCGCGATCACCACATCGTTACTGAGGGAGTTGCGATTTCCGGACTCATGGTGGTAGGACTCGAAGCCGGACCGTCCCGGACGGTAGCGGGCAAGCCCATTGTAGGTACCAACCCACACCACATCGTGGTCTTCGTCGTAGTAGGTTGTTTGCACCAGGTTGTGCGGAAGCGAATCCCGTTGAAAGGGACGATTGCTGTAAGTATGGAACTCCCGTCCATCATACCGCACCAGCCCCCCCTGGGTACCCATCCAGATAAAACCCCGCGTATCCTGAACGATTGAAGATACGGAGTTATTGGGAAGACCATCAGCGCGAGAAACCAGGTTGAACCGAGGCCGCTGATCACCGGCAAAAAAATCCTGACTATGAAGTGTACTGGCCAGAAGGCCGACAAATATGATAGCAAGAGTGAATCGTGACGAAAGCTGCATACTGACGACAGTGTAACGTAATTGGATGGTAATGGGACATCTTCTGCTGGTAGACAACGATCCAGATATACTGGAACTCCTCGAAATCGGACTGATTCAAGAGGGATATCACGTACAGACCGCCCGTAGCGGTGTAGAGGCGCTACGATCGATCGAAACCTCGATTCCCGATGTGTTGATCACCGATCTGATCATGCCCAACATCGATGGGGCCAAGCTCTTGCGGATTGTGCAATCGATTCCCGAATGGCAATCGATCCGGACGATCGTCGTCTCCGGGGTAGCTATGGAAGCGCCCCACCTCCATGCACAGGTTCCCTGCGATATCTATATTGCCAAAGGCCCGATATCAGCCACGCTACAGTTCATCCGTGATTCGCTGCGCAATTTCGACCGCATGACCGACATGTCCAAGGCCGGTACTATCGGCCTGGATGGTATTTTCTCGCGCCACATCACCCGGGAGCTGCTGGAGTTCAAACACGACGTAGACCAGATTCTGGACCACATTTCCGACGGCGTGTGTAAGGTGGATGAGTCGTTCGTGGTGGTCTGGCTCAACAAGGCGTTCGCCGAGATGGTGGGCTCCCGGGAGGAGGCAATCCTCGGAAAGGCACTGACAGCAATCATCGGCGAGCAGGAAGCAGCCCCGGTTATGGAACTGGCCCATAGCGCGGAAGGCAGCGAACGGCGCGTGATTGAACTCTCGCTGGACGGAGCGCGAATCGCCCGAGCCACCCTGCTCTACTCCTTTCTCGAGGATGATGGCTATGCAGCGATCCTCTGGGAGGATGTGACCGAGAAACTCCTACTCGAGGAGCAGTACGAGAATATCGTGGAGAGCGCCAGCGACGTAGTGTGGACCACCGACCTGTCAGGGGTGTTTACCTATGTCAGCCGGGCGGCACGTCGCATCATCGAAACCGAACCTGCGGATCTGCTGGGCAACTACTTATGGGATACCGCTGATAAGGAGGACCGGACTCGCCTCGCTCAGGAAGTGACACAACTCCTCGGCGAAGCGCGCGACGGCACTCTGGATAGACTTACCGTTTCCGACTGGCGTTTTCAGACGCCGAACGGCGAGGTGCGCTGGGCTCAGAGTCGGATATCGGCGCTCCAAGACCGCGCGGGACGGGTGATCGGACTCCAGGGAACCCTCTCCGACACAACAGCGCAGCGTGCCCTACAAGAGGAGAAAAACGCGCTGCTCCACGAAGTACACCACCGGGTTCGCGATAATCTGCAGCTTATCGGCAGTATGGCACGCCTCAACAACCCGGACGCCCTGGAGTCACGGATTTCGGCGCTGGGGGAAGTCTTCGACGAACTGTACCGGGAGCGCTCCTTCTCAGAGATCTCCGCCCAGCCGCTCCTGGAACGGGTAGCTCACACCTCCCTGGCAAACGCCGGATGTGAGGCGATCGCGGGCACCACTCTCAATATTTCCCTCGCCGCTCTGGAGATGCGCCGGGCGGTGCCGTTGGCCCTTCTGGTGAATGAACTGGTGCAGACCCTGTGCCACTCGTTACGGGGAGATACCAGACACGATCTGACCATCAGTCTCCGAAGTGTAGAGGCGGGGGGCCTGCTAATCGTGGAAACGACCAGACAAGGAGTGGATTCGACGGTCCTGCCGGAGCATGATTCCGGAGTCGGCCTGGAAGAAGATAAGATTCCGTACCTCCTCACCGACCAACTCCGCGGCAACGCCACCTACCACACCACCGACGGCGTTGACCGTTACATCATTACGTTTCCCTGATTCTCCTTGACCACCTCGCGATAGCGCCGTTCCACCATGCCGTGGAGATGGCGTCCGAGGCGGGTGGAAAAGCGGGATCGGCTGGTTTCGAAAAACTCATCCATCCGCGGATAATCGGGAAACGCGTTGTCACTTTCGGTTTCTTCATAGCGCGCATCGCGCTCATAGAGAAACGCCTGAAGCGTCATATCGATGAGGTTCATATCCCGCACGAAACGGGCCGACGCGGTGGTGGCGGATTCGTACTCCTGCCAAAGATCATGCACCATGTGGAGACTCACGGAGGCAGCACTCTCATCGGCCACCCCATCGGTGGCGGTAAGGCGCATAATCGCCGCGGACTCGAGCCGCGCCTTTTCGTCGGCTTTCGGATAGTTACGAGGTGCCGCGGGTGCGGCTGCCCCCCGCGGCGAATCAGCTGCCGTAGGAGCGTCCCCCTCTCGCGGCGAACCAGGTCCGGTAGGAGCGTCCGGCTGCGGAGCCCCGGCTGACGACTGCTGCTCCGCCGGCGGTGTCGCACCCTCCGACTGCTGGTCCGGCTGCGGAGCCCCGGCTGACGACGCCTCCATCCTGCGCGGGATGTCGCCTACCTGCACCTCCGCCAGATCGTGGACCAGCGCCATGGAGACGGCCCGGTGGGGATCGATCTCGGAGAGATCCGGATCCATCGTGGCGTAGGAGGAAAAGAGCAAGCACAGCTGCGCCGTTCCCCACGAGTGATCCGCCACCGACTCGGGCTCTTCCACCCCACGTAGCACCCACCCGGTGCGCTCCACTTCTTTCAGTTCGGTGAACTCGATCGCTCGATCCAGCAGTTCTCCCAGGCCTCCATGCAGGTGTTCCATCCCGCCACGCTACACGCCAGCGTTCAGACAATCAATAGACCTGCTTCAAACTTTGTTCATATCTCTCCGGTAGCTTACGGAATATACCAATCGCTTAGGAGGCGTAAGATGAAAAAGACAGTAGTAATTGCAGTTAGCATGGTTGTGCTCGTAACAGTTCTAGCAAGTGCCCAGGCATGGAACGGACGCGGCCCCGGAATGATGGGGGACCAGAGTGGTACCTATGGTGGATATGGACCGATGCACGGCGGTCAGCGCGGAATGCTCTTGGAAGAGCTCGAAGAAGACACGGTATCCGGCCGGATTCAGCTCCAGGAGGGCGAGCTCCCTACCATTAGCAGCGACGGCACCACCTACGCGCTGCATATCCCCTGGGCCCTCACCGAGGAAATCAGTATCCGCGACGGCCAGCAGGTGACGGTGGAAGGCTATGTGACCACGGTGCGGTCCTCTGATTTGCTTGGTGAGGATACCGTCCTGCGGGTACGGGCCATGGAATCGGAGGGAACGCGCGTGGTGCTCCCCTCACGGGGCGCTCGCCGATCGGGTGCCCGTGGTTCAGGGTTTGGCCGCTAGGTATATATAGAAGTCTGTTGCAGATCGGCCCCTATCTCACCGCGGGAGCGGGAGATAGGGGCTGCTGCGTTGGCGGAGCAAGCTAAACTGTTATAGCGGCCGTGGTTAGCTCAGGTTGTGCAACAAGATTCTCTACAT
>JAWOCO010000305.1:0-3921 GCA_046483765.1 Alkalispirochaeta sp.
CTCCTCGCCAGGGCACGTTCCAGATTATCCTGCGATTTGGCGCCGCCGGGGTGGTTACGGTAACGCGTACCGCCGGAAGTATGCGAGTCGATCGCAGCGGCTGCGACATGGGCGATTTCAACAGCCTGGTGGATACGGACAAGACGGTTCCCCTCCCCCCGCACAACGCCACCGCTGCCGGCACCTCCACCGGCGCCGCTGCTCGTACCGCAACCCCAGCGGTCACCACCCACGGCACCGTAGATCTCATCGTGGACCGCTCAATTCTGGAAATCTTTTTCGATGGTGGTGCCCTGGTAACGACGGACCTGCTCTTTCCCCGGGAAGGGCTCTCCGCGATTGAGTGTGTCGTGGGAGCGGGAAATCCGCCGGTGGCCTGCACGGTACACGCGGTGCAGGAAACGATTCCCCGATAGCCGCAGCCCCCGCTGATGCGATATCTTTGTCCCCGGAGGCACATCCAGTTATGTCAAAAACGTATCCCCTCGGTAAAACCTCGCTTCACGTAACACCTATCGGTCTTGGCTGCTGGCAGTTCTCTCGAAGCCGCGGCCTGGCCGGCGGGTACTGGGCGGCCCTTCCCCAGGAAACGGTGCAGGAGATCGTCCGGGTGACTCTGGAGCACGGTATTAACTGGTTCGATACCGCCGAAGTGTACGGGAACGGCGCCTCCGAGGAGTCCCTGGCGGCGGCGATCCGCGCCTTGGGGGTAGACCATGAACGGTACGTGCTGGCGGATAAGTGGTTTCCGGCGTTCCGGTTTGCCGGCTCGATCCACAAGACATTTCCCGCTCGCCAGCGGGCGCTGGACGGCATTGCCATCGATTTGCACCAGATCCACCAGCCCTTCAGCTTCTCCCGCGTGGAGGAGCAGGTTGCCCGTATGGGAGAGCTGGTCCGGCAGGGTAAGATCCGCGCCGTGGGAGTGAGCAATTTCAATACCGACCGGATGCGGCGAGCCCACGCCCGCCTCACGCTGGAGGGCCTCCCGTTAGCCAGCAATCAAATGCGCTACAGCCTCATCGACCGGGAGATCGAACGTAACGGCGTGCTGGATGCGGCACAGGATCTCGGAATTTCGATTATCGCCTACTCGCCGCTGGCCCAGGGAGTGCTCACCGGAAAGTTCCACGGCGATGAACAGATCTCCTCCCGTCGGGGGCCGCGAAAATGGCTGAAACGCTTTAAACCGGAGGGGCTCGAGGCTACCCAGCCGCTGATCGAGGAGCTTCAGCGCAGCGCTCACGACCACCGTGCCACCGCAGCGCAGATCGCCCTGGCGTGGACCACCCAGCGCCACGGGGAACAGGTGGTGGCAATTCCCGGCGCGAGCTCCGTATCCCAGGCGCAGTCCAACGCCGAGGCTCTTGCTATTGAGCTTTCCCCCGAGGAACTGGATCGGCTGGGCGATGCCGGACTTGAGGCGGAGCGCCGCCTGAAAGGGGCCGCAGAATAGGCGGTACCGATTACGTACTTATCCGAACACCTGCCGCAGGTTTTCCGCATACGGCGGCTCCACCAATCCCCGGTCGGTGATCAACCCGGTCACCAGCTCGTGGGGCGTCACATCAAAGGCGGGGTTCCGCACTTTGATCCCTTCCGGCGCGGTCCGGCGCAGGCCGAAGTGCGTCACCTCCGCTTCATCTCGTTCTTCGATGACGATCTCGGCGCCGGTGGCGGTGTTGAGATCGATCGTGGAGAAGGGGCTTGCCACGTAGAAGGGAATGCCGAAATGGTGAGCCAGAACCGCGACGCCCATGGTGCCGATTTTGTTGGCCACATCGCCATTAGCGGCCACCCGATCGGTGCCGACGATCACCATATCGATGAGTCCCTGTCCCATGATGTAGGCGGCCATGTTGTCGGTAATGGTATAGACGTCGATCCCCGCCTGCTGCAGCTCCCACGCGGTGAGCCGCGATCCCTGCAGCAAGGGCCGGCTCTCATCGGAGTACACCGAAAACGCGACGCCCTGCTGATGAGCGAGGTACATGGGAGCGGTGGCGGTACCGTACTCCGAAGTTGCCAGGCGCCCGGCGTTACAGTGGGTGAGGATCCCCATACCACTCGTGATCAGGGGAGCCCCAACTTCACCGATGCGACGGCAGAGTTCGATGTCTTCCCGGTGGATCTCCTCCGCAACCCGCTGCACTACCTCAAACAGAGAGGCGCCGTCGGACTCGGGGGAGGATTCCACCGCCGTCACCACCCGCTTAAGCGCCCAGCTCAGATTCACCGCAGTGGGGCGGGAACTATCCAAGTACGCGGCTGCCCGGTGGAGCTCCTGAAGGAACTGGTCTCGGCCGGCGGAACGAAACGGGCGCATCGCCACCACCAATCCATAGGCACCGGCCACCCCGATCGCCGGCGCACCGCGGACCTTCAGCTGTTTAATCGAATCCCACACCTGTTCAACCGTGTGCTGTTCTTCAACCACCACCGTTTCCGGCAGTTGCGTCTGATCCAGTAATAGAAGCTTCCCGTCACGCCATTCGATACTCTTCGGTTGTTCAATCCTACTCATCGCCGGAAGTGTAGCAGAGGACTTGTTTCGGTTGCTACAGAACATAATCGCAAGTATGGTAAAGAGACCGTGCTACACCGAGTGCTCCCGACAGCCACCACCGATGTCTCGCTGCGCATCCTATCTCTCGATCCGGGGTTCAAAAGCGCCATGCTTGAGCTCACCGGCCGGACGCTGTCCGCGGGAGACTCCTTACTGTCGGTGATGGAGCACGAGGCGACCACCGATACAGCGTCCCTGCAGGAACTGCAGAAACTGCTTGCCTGGGGACAGTCTCTCAGCGTGCCGGTAGCCTCGACTCCGGCGAACGCTCCTCAGGAATCCGCCGAGAGCGGTGCCACACTGGTTGTTTCCGCCGCCGGTGTCTCGCAGCGGCAGGTGATTTTGGTAGCTGATGAGGCGCGCTCAGGGGCGCGCCGGGAAGAGTGTAACGACTCGGAGGCGCAGCTTGCCACCTTGGCCGGCCGATTGCAGGCAGTACTGGCATCTGCAGTTGACCTGGATAGTTCAATCCATGACACGCAGTCGATCTACCACGCCGCCTTCGAAAACCTATCGGCGGCGATTCCCTTTGACACCGGCTCGATTCAGATGCTCGATGGGTCCGAGCTCGAAATCGTCGCCTGCACCGGCTTCTCCCTCGAGAGTTCGGTGACGGGCCTGCAGTTTCCGCTGGACGACCGCTTTCCCAACTACTACGTGATCACGGGGAAAACCCCCTTGGCTTTGGACGATATTCGGGTAGATTTTCCGCATTTTCTCACCAGTGAAGGCGAGTTCGGTTCCGGACACATCAGAACCTGGATGGGGGTACCCCTTCTCGACCGGGGCCAGGTGATCGGCATGATTACCATGGACCGCGACACGGTCAGCCCCTTCGATCCCGACGAAATCGAACTGGCGCAGGCACTGGCAAACCACACCGCGGTAGCGCTTTCCAACGCACGGATGTACGAGAGTCTGCAACACGCTAACGAACTGCAGTACATGTTACTCCGGGAACTCCACCACCGCGTCAAGAATAATCTGCAGCTCGTCTCCAGTCTGCTCAACCTGCGCTCCATAGATGTAGATGAAGGCGCCACGCGGCTCATCGATGAGTTGCGCACGCATATCCAGGCCTTGGCGGCAACGCACGACAATATCTTCCAGCCGGGTCTCTCAGAAGATGTCATGCTCAAGCCCTACGTCGATGATATTGCTCGCGGAATCGAGGCGGCGTATGCACCCTCCCATGGTTCGATACCGATCGTTCGCAACGTTCCCGATACCGCCCACTGCACCATGGAGATCGCCGTGCCCCTGGGGCTCATCACCAGTGAGCTGATCTTGAACGCCATGAAGCACGCCTTTCCCGGTGACAAAACGGGGGTGATCACGGTGACGGTGGTCCTGGA
>JAWOCO010000309.1:0-5308 GCA_046483765.1 Alkalispirochaeta sp.
TGCGGCGATCACCTGGAGCGCATAATCGCGGTGACTGTTGGGGTGCGTGGCGATATACACGGCGTCCACCTGGGGATCCTCGATAAGGGCGGTGGCGTCGTCATACCAGGTGGGAACACCGTGGCGGCGCGCGTAGTCCGCGGCCTTCTCGCGATTGCGACGCATCACCGCTACCAGCTCGGATCCCTGAGCTTTTTGAAAACCGGGACCGCTCTTCTTCTCCGTGACATCACCGCAGCCGATGATCCCCCAACGAATAGTATTCATGTTTTGCCTTTCGGTTTGAGCGTTTCATGGTGACTCTCGACCACAAATCGGCTTCGATCGCCGCGATACCAGCCGGTGGAGAACTCGATGGGCCACCCATGAGCTGAGTAAAACTCAGTTTCCACGTAATGAGCCGGTGCCCCGGACTCAATCTCGAGAATTTCAGCGATCGAATCGGGGCAACGGATCGCCTCCAGCGCGCGAACGCCTTTTCCTAGGGTGATCTGGTAGGTACCCATGAGGACGTCATGGAGCGATTCCTGTTCAAAATCGATCTTTTCGAAACCGGGAACGCGCTCGTAGGGGACAAAGGACTCCACATACATCAGCGGCGAGTGGGTCGCAAATCTCAGGCGCCGCAGGAACGCAACCTGTGACCCCATTTCAACCTGCAGCTTTTTGGAAACGATATCATTTGCAGTAGTAAGATCGAGCCCCAGCACCTTCGTACGGGCGGAAATGCCCTTCTCCCGCATCTCCTGGTGAAAGCTCTCCAGTCGAATCAGGAAATCACGGCGTACCTTGGGCTCGGTAATGAAGGTGCCCTTTCCCTTACTGCGGTGGAGATACCCTTCATTCACCAGTTCGTTGATCGCCTGTCGCACCGTGGGACGGCTAATATCGAACTGGTCGCACAATTCCATTTCAGTGGGAATCAACTCTCCCGGCTCACTCGAGCTGATATGGTCCCGCAGGATCTCTTTCAACTGGTAGTACAGAGGAATCGGCGTGTCTTTGTCGATATGTCGATCAGAGAGTGTATGCTTCATCAGGCCTCCAGTTTACGGTAATGACCTCTTTTTGTCGTTACACCCATCCTGCCTCAATCAAAGTGAAAACCTCCGTTTTGGTCGATCACCTCACCGGTAATGAAGCCGGCCAACGGTGACACCAGGAAGTTCACCACGTGAGCAAACTCTTCCGGTTCGCAGTACCGCCCCACGGGAATCTTTTTAATGACCTCCGCCCGCTGCTCATCACTCAGTTCCTTATCCACCATGGGTGTCCGCACGTAGGCGGGGGCGATCGCGTTCACCGTGACCCCGGTCTTGGTGGTTTCCGCAGCGATAGAAAAGGTGAGCCCGATCAGGGCAGCTTTTGACACGGAGTAGGCGGTTCCCGCGGTGATTCCGCCGGATTTAGCGGCGTAGGAGGAGGTATTCACGATCCGGCCCCACTTCTGCGCGATCATTGCCGGCAGGCACAACTGGGACAGGTAGAAGGCGCCGTCCAGGTTAATCGACATCACCCGTCGCCATTCCTCCGGGGTGGTGCCGGCCACTTTGTTCTGCGCCAGGATTCCGGCGTTGTTCACCAGAACCGACGGATCGCCCACCTCGCGCTGAATCGTTTCCACCGCCGTACGACACGCCTGATAGTCACTCACATCAAAGGCGATCGGATAGGTATCATTGCCCAGTTCCCGAGCTGCCCGCTCCACGTCCGCCTGGCGTACGTCCGCGGCGACTACCCGATACCCCTCATCGATGAGGCCTTGCGCCACCACCCCGCCCATGGTGCCGGCGGCGCCGGTGACCAGGGCGATCTTGCCTGCACCGCTGTGCGTGTCTGTCTTGCTCATGTTGTTCCTTTCCTGTTTAGAGCGCCTGGATCTTCTGCCAGACCGCTTCATCGATAACCACCCCCTGCGCCAAACTTTCGGCACGGGTGCGGAGTTCACGTTCCCCGGGATAGCGGATTTCGGTGTCGGGATCGTCCCGTTCAGACTGCTTGATGTCCGCCAAAGTCGCGTCGATGGTGCGCTCCGCCCATTCACGATCGCTCAACCGGCTCACGTCCATCGCGATAAACACCTGGGACAGCCCATACTCATCGCCGCCGAGCTTACCCACCTCATAGACGGAGTTGCCACCGGAGAGCACCGTTGCCAACAGATCGAGCACGATCGACAGACCGGAACCTTTCCAGTACCCCATGGGCAGCACCCGCCACGTTTGCTGAATCGCCACCCGATCACTGGTGAGGTTACCATCAGCATCAAAACCACCGGGAAACGGGAGTGATTCCTTGGCCATCGCCGTCTGTTCAATCTTTCCGTAGGAATACTGGGCCACCGCCGCATCCACTACGATACTCGCGTCCGTTCGGGGAACGGCAAACACCACCGGATTGTTTCCGATTTTGCGCTCAGTCGAACCCCATGGGGGCATGTTGGGTTGTGTATTGGTCCAACAGAGACCGGCAAACCCCGCCTCCGCTGCTTGCCAGCCGTACGCTCCACCTCGCATCCAATGGTTGGTATTGCGCAGCGCCACGGCGCCGATTCCGTGGTCCCGGGCGAGTTCAATCGCGCGATCCATACAGAAATGGGCGTTGAGATTGCCCATGCCCAGCTTGCCGTCCCACTGTTCGATCGCTCCCAGCGATTTTACCAGCACCGGTTCCGCATCGACGTCGATATAGCCCTTCTCCAAGTAAGAGATCACCCGGGGGAACCGATTAGCCCCGTGGCTGGCGATGCCATCGGCGCTGTTCCAGGCAAACATCTCCGCCGAGTGCTCAGCTCGGGGATGGGAGAATCCGTGGCTCACGAGTACCCGTTTCATCTCCGCTTTCAAGTCGTCAAAGGCAACGCGCATCAATCCTCCTCATCCTGTGGGTTCGGCGGTGCAGCCTTGGTAATCAGACTCACGATGGAGCGGCCGATCAAATTGAACGACTGCAGCGCGATCAGTAATCCCCCCATCGGCAGGGCCAACCGTGGCCAGTACACGATAAAGAATCCACTGGGGCTATACTCGTTTCTGCCGAACTCCGCAAAGGCGTAGCCGTAGCGAATCATGACGTAGGCGTAGAGGATCACCAGCAGTGATACGATGATCTTAATCATGTGCACGGCGACCCAGTGTGACTGCCCATCGTTTCCGGCGAGCTTCTTGGGAATCAGGGTTACCTGCATGTGGGCCGAGTGTCGAATACACGTGCTGCTTCCGAAAAGTCCCACCATGGCCATCATGTACCCCGCACCCTCGGCGAGCCAGAAAAACGGCTGCAAAATCACGTAGCGACTCAACACATTGAGTAACAGCAGCGCGAACATGATAAACATCGCCGCGGAGATAATGATCTTCACGACGTAGTCAATGCGCGCCGTCCACCTATCCAATGCGGCAAAGAACGTAAGAATCGGTGTCATCCTAAGCCTCCCAACCCCAAGAGTCGCGGCAACGTTTCGGTGATAGCGGGGATCAGAATAATCATGAACGTCACCGCCGAATCGACAATAATGAAGGGCCAGATGTTCCGCGTAATATCAAGAACATCTACCTTGCCAACCAGAGCCGTCGTGAGCAACGTTCCACCCACTGGAGGGGTCATGTGCCCGATTCCCAAAACGGTTATGAGAATAAAACCGGTCTGCACCGGACTGTATCCGAGCGTTCCCACCATGACCGGCACAAGAATCGGACCAAACATGAGAATGTTGGCGGTGCGGCCGATGAACATACCCGCGATAAACAGCGCCAAGAAGATCAGTACCATGATCAAGAACGGATTGTCCGTGACGGATAACAACCCGCGCGCCACGATCTGCGGAATGTTGCGACGCGCCACGACGTAGGAAAAGGAAATCGCCACACCGGCGACAATCAGGATTCCCGCGGAGGTGATCGCGGCATCGCGGAGCGCCTCGTACAGAGATCTCAGATTTACGGTCTTGTAGACGACGATCGTCAAAAACAGCGAGTACGCCACGGCGATCGCCGATGCCTCCGTGGCGGTGACGATACCGCCCACGATGCCACCGAGGATGAGAATCGGCAATCCCAACGGGAGCAACGCCGTCTTAAACGCCATGATGATCTGGCGAAACGTGGCGCGCTTGTACTTGGGAATACCCAGTTTTCTACACACTAAATAGGTGACCGCCATGTATAACGCTGCCAGCAGCACGCCCACGGTAAGGCCCGCCGCAAACATCGCAGCAATCGGTACGCCGAAGAGCGCACCGTACACGATCATGATCACCCCCGGAGGGATTACCGGCGAGAGCGTCGCCGACGACGCGGTGATCGCCCCGGCAAGCCCTCCAGGATATCCTTCTTTCTTCATCGCCGGGATGAACACTGACCCCATGGCGGCAACATCCGCCTGTCCCGAACCGGAGATCGTTGCAAAGAACGCGCTGGAGAGCACGTTTACCTGCGCCAACCCACCGGTAAAGTGACCGACAAACGCGCGGGCAAGCCCGATCAGCCGATCGGTGATACCGCCCCGACTCATGAGCTCCCCGGTGAGCAGAAACATCGGCACCGCCAGAAAGGTGAACCCGGTGAGCCCGGACATCGTCTGTTGGTTAAAGATAAGCAGGATCGAATCCCGCCCCTGGTCCATCCAGTGCACCAGAGTTGATAGTCCCATCGCCCCGAAAACCGGGACACTTAGGACGATCGTCCCAAACAGGACAAGCAGCATGAAAACGATGACCATTCTGATTTACTCCTTACAGGAACGGACTCGCACCATAAATGCGCGGAGCGCCGTGATGCATTGCGCACCACGGCGTCCGACACTTACTTTGACTAACTCTTAAGTAGTCCCCGCTTACTGTGCGGCGTGAACCCGCTCAACAACCTCGAAGGTGAGCTCATAGAACTCCTCCGAAACTGCGTCCCGCAGGAACTCTTCACCAACGGCCACAGCCTGTTCCTGCCAAATCGCCAGCTCATCGGCGGTGGGCTGATAGACCCATACGCCTTCTGCTTCCGCTTCTTCAATTGACGCGGCCTCGTTCTCAAAGGCTGCCTGGTTATGGGCATCTACGGCAGCGGCAATTCCTTCGTCCACGGCCTGCTGATATTCAGCGGGAAGGGAGTCATAGAAGTCCGAGTTAGCCATGTAGTGCATGTAGTCATACACGTGACCGGTGAGCGTTGAATGACCCAGCACCGCCAGGTTACCACCGCCCCAGGCACCACCGAAGCTGCCTTCGATCGCATCGAGAGTACCGGCCTGGACCGCGGCGTTGCGCTCACTACCGGACATCGCCACCACTTCACCGGCTCCGAGACCACTCCAG
>JAWOCO010000349.1:0-9326 GCA_046483765.1 Alkalispirochaeta sp.
GACGGAAGCCCTGAGTGACCAGACGGAGCTGAAATCACTGTTTCCCGCCACCTACGGCGCGCCGATCGCCACGTTTCAGGCGGGCAGCGGGAACACCAGCCCCGATTACGACCGACCCCGCACTGTGGGAGTGATCCTCTCCGGTGGCCAAGCCCCCGGTGGTCATAACGTGATCGCCGGCATTTTTGACGCCCTGAAGGCTGCCAATTCGGAAAACAAACTTATCGGTTTCCGACGTGGTCCCGGCGGATTGGTGGATGATGACAAGCTGGAGCTCACCGCGGATCTTATCGACGAGGTGCGCAATACCGGAGGCTTTGATATCATAGGCAGCGGCCGGACAAAGATCGAAACGGATGAACAGTTTGCTGCCGCCCGCCAGACATGCCTCCGCAACAAGATCGATGCAGTAATAGTAATCGGAGGGGATGACAGTAATACCAACGCCGCGCTCCTAGCGGAGTATTTCTCATCCCAGGGCGACGATATCGCCGTAATTGGGGTCCCCAAGACGATCGACGGCGATCTCAAGAACGAACACATCGAAACGTCCTTCGGCTTTGACACGGCGGTAAAGACCTACTCAGAACTGATCGGTAACATCGCTCGGGACGCCAACAGCGCCAAGAAGTACTGGCACTTCATAAAGCTCATGGGCCGCAGTGCCAGCCATATCGCACTGGAATGTGCGCTGCAGACGCAACCGAACGTGTGCATCATCTCCGAAGAGGTGCAGCAGAAGAAGCAGACGCTCGGAGAAGTGGTGGATTCCATCGTGGAAATCGTCGTGAAGCGCGCGGAAAACGGCGAGAACTTCGGTGTGGTCCTGGTTCCCGAGGGGCTGATCGAGTTCATCCCCGAGGTGGGAACGCTCATCCATGAGCTCAACGATATCTTGGCTGAGCAGGCGGACTACTTCGCCACCCTCAACACCTTTGAGGATCAGTCCGAGTGGGTCAACAAGAACCTCACCAAGGACAGCTCCTACGTCTTCTCGTCCCTTCCCACCGCGATCCAACGGCAACTGTTGATGGATCGGGACCCCCACGGGAACGTACAGGTCTCCCGGATCGAGACGGAGAAGCTGTTAATCGAAATGGTGGAGGACCAGCTGCGACTGCTCACGGCAAGAGACAAATACTCCGGGGCGTTCAGCTGGCAAAACCACTTTTTCGGCTATGAGGGGCGCTGCGCCTTTCCGAGCAACTTTGATGCCGATTACACCTACTCGCTGGGGTATACGGCGTTCGTACTGATCGCCAACGGCCTCACCGGCTATATCTCCAGCGTGGGCAATTTGAGCCGCCCCGCCGAGGAGTGGACCGCCGGCGGTATCCCGCTGGTGAGCATGATGAATCTCGAACAGCGCCACGGCAAGAAGAAGCCGGTTATCCGTAAGGCGCTGGTGGAGCTGGAGGGGGCACCCTTTGCCGAGTTCGCCGCCCACCGCGCCACGTGGGCGGAAGAAACCAGCTACATCTATCCCGGGGCGATCCAGTATTTCGGACCCTCGGAGGTCTGCGACCAGCCCACGATGACCCTGCGCCTGGAGCAGGGTGCGGCGCGGGCATAGCAGGCCGCGGGCATAGCAGGCCGCGGGCATAGCAGGCCGCGGGCATAGCCGGCCGCGGGCATAGCCGGCCGCCGGCACAGCTTGCCGCGGGCCTAACTGCCCGTGGTCGTAGCCGGCAGGTTACTCCCGGATCGTGCCGGGCTTCATGAGGGACGCGTTGATCGCTGCCAAGGTGTGGGCATACTCCACGGCCTCGATCAGCGCCGCTCCCGCCAGGCGCGGTCCGCCGGATTTCTCTTCAGAAAAAAACCGCGAGGCCAGGGCCGCCATCATCGTGTCGCCACAGCCGATCGTGTTCACCGGCTCCATGGAGATCACCTCGATCCCGCGGAGCTCATCGGTGTCCTGGTCGTACACGATGCTTGGCTGCGATCCTTGCGATAGCACCACGGTGGTACCGGCATCAGACAGTCTGCGTATCACCGGAAGGAACTTTTGGCGCACATCATCCATCTCGAGAACGGAAAGGTTCTTGGATTCAGACTCCGCCAGGCGCTCCTTGAGCTCCGGCGTGAAGGTGCCCCCGAACTCCCGGGCATTCACCTTTACCAGTTCCGGCTCTTTCCGGATCGTCTCCCGCAAAAGCCCCCCGGAGACATCCACCCCGACGGGAACTCCCTGAGTCGCCGCGCGCTCCATCATCTTCAGGTAGAAATCCTGCGGATAGCCCGGCGCCATAGATCCCCCGATGAGTAGCACGGAACTGTGATCGAGTTCGGTCTCAAACGCCTCCCATACCGCCGCCACGGTGGTGGAATCAACCTCGGGAGAGGGTTCAATGAACTCGGTAGTGGAATGGGGATTGCGTTCCACCACCGTCACGCACGTTCGCACCTCGCCCGGCGCCTCCGGGGCGATCACCTGAATGCCATCTTCCCAACAGCCCTGCAGCCAGATCGAGCGGTTGGCGCCCCCCGCATGGGACAGGTGCACCGCATCCACCCCGATCTGACTCAGCACCCGAGCAACATTAGCCGCCTTGCCGGCTACATCGTGACGGGCATCCAATGCGCGATTGACCCCGTTGTGCAGCGTCCGGTCGACCTGGATCGTGCGTTGCAGGGTGGGATTCAGCCCCACCGCCAAGGCGCGCATTACAGCACCTCCCGGAGAATTTCACCACGCTGAGCAGCGGTGAGGTCGATGGGATGATTCTTCAGCCCCGAAGCGTGCGCCAACTCGTCGATTTCGCTGTCGACGAATCCGTAGTCCGAAAGTCTACCCAAACCGCCGGCGAGCTCCCGGAACCACTGCACCAGTTGGTCACCGGCAGCGGCGCCTTCCTCGGTAGTGAGCCCCAACGCCTGAGCGGCGGTGGCGTACCGTGCAATACCCGCACTATCTGACAGCTCCTGCATAGCGGAAACGGTGGCACCACTCACCGGCCCGACCAGCAATCCGCATACCACCCCGTGGGGAATCTCATGGCGAGCGCCCAGGGGTGAGGCAAAACCGTGAACCAGGCCCAACCCGGCGTTGGCGAGGCAGACTCCACTGAGGTAGGCGGCCACCGCCATATCCCGCCGGAGGTGCGGCGAGTCCGTTCCCCCGGAGAGCTTCTCCAGAGCGGGACCAGCCAGACGCAGCCCCTCCAGGGCCAGAGCATCGGTAATTGGATTTGCCTTGGTGGAAACAAACGCCTCCACCAGTTGCGTGACCGCATCCAAGCCGCTGGCCAGGGTCACCGCCCGGGGGCACTCCAAATGCAATAGCGGATCGATGAGCGCCGTATGCGGGATGAAGTTGTCATGGCGCAGGGATTTCTTAAAACCGGTGGGCCCGGTCTCGCTGAGGACAGCATTCTTCGTGGCCTCGCTCCCCGTTCCCGCAGTACTGGGCAGCGCGTAGAGCGGCAGGGTCCTCCCCGGATGAGACAGATCCCCGACCCCTTCCAGATATCGCGCAATGCCACCTGAAAACTCCTCGCGGGTAAGCCCCAGCCCCGCGGCGGCAGCCTTTCCGGTATCAATCACACTGCCGCCGCCGATCGCCACAACCGCGGAACACTGCGGAAGTTCCTCCCGTGTCTCGGAAACAATGGCGTCCACGCTTCCCGGGGATGGCTCTCCCCGGACGGTGAACTCCAGGAACTCCAGCCCTTGCTCCAGCAGCGCGTCCATCAGCTGAGCCCACTGCTCACGCCCGCGAATCGAACGCCCTCCGGTGACGATAATCACCGCCGTATGCCCATCGTCACGAAGCAACGTGGACAGCTGGGCGATACCATCTTCCTGCACGATCAGCCGCGGTTGGCGAGCTATCGTAAAACTGCTCATCGTGCCCCCCCGGTACTTTCCGGTCCTGATGCTTTGCTCGGAGGCAGCTCGATCGCGCGATCCTCCGGGTTATCCGCGGGTCGGTACAGCACCCCCACGTGGCCGATAACCTGTACCAGACTCGCCGCCAGATCCCGACTCAGCTGGTCGGTGATATCCCGGCGGACACTCTTGTAATCGGTAAATCGAATTTTGATCAGTTCATGCTGCGCAAGTTCGCGGTCCACATGCGCCGCAACCTCCGGCGTGAGACCGTGCTTGCCCACGGTGGCCACCGGCTTGAGATGGTGCGCGTGTTTCATAAGGGCCGCGCGTTGGTGTCCTTCTAAGCTATTAGTCATACGCGAGAATGCTACACCGACCGTACAGAACGTGCAAAGGCGGAAATCTCACCCATATTTAACATTTTTGTGGGGTAGATGGCATGTTAATCTGGTTGAGTCCTGACCAAAAGGGCTGTATCATAGTGGTGGTTGTATAAGCCGAACAATTCGAGCTTCTACCGAAACGAACGTCAGGAGGATACTATGAGAAAGTTCGCCCTCATGTTGGGTGCATTGATGCTCACCGTTTCAATGGTAACTGTTGCGCAGTCGGTCAATGATGACTTTGGATCGATGCGCGAATGGACTGCAGGTCCGGGAGACTGGGTAGTCCGCGGGGGACGCCTGGTACAGCAGGATGCGGGAGAACCGCTGGCACGCGCAGATCGAGAGGTCTCGCAAAGCGGTGAATACGAGTTAGAGTTCACGATCCGTTACGTAGATGGTGGCTATCGCAATCAGGATGATTTCGAAGACGGCATTTACCATGCAGGCTTCGGAATCCATCTGGGTGTTGAGAACCCCGCGTTGGGACGTAGCTCCTGGGGAGCCGGCGAGAGCTATCTGCTGTGGCTCAACCTTGATACTCGTCCTGAGACGCGTCGCGACCATCCCGAACATTACGGGTTCCGGGCGCAGGTGTACCAGAGCAACAGCAACACCTCCATGGGCCTGGTGCGAGACGCCGCCTTGGAACGTGATCCCGAGCTGAGCTCCGTGGTTGTAGACGATTACATGAGTATCGACCTGGTTGCCGCGCTTCGTGCGTGGGGCGTAGATCTCTCCGTCGACGATCTCGCGCGATATCTGGATCAGGACATCCCCGTCAACATTCGCGTCAACACACGCACCGGTCGCATCGGGGTCCTCGATCCCACCGCTCCGGTTCGCTTCTACTTCAACGTGGATCCGGAAGTCCTTCAGGGAGATTACGTATCTCTGAGAACCAACGGACTCGCCGCCAGCTACAACTACTTTCAGGTAGACTAAGCCGGCAGGCAGATGCGGTTCCATCCTCTCCGGGGGATGGCATCGCTACCTTCCAAGCGCCTGGGCATCCGTGTCCAGGCGTTTTTTTGTGCACACCGTCACGGCCATGGTACAATCGACCTATGAGCATGACCCTCCCCCTTCTCCTCGAGAACATCGCCGCCACCTATCCGGACAACACCGCCCAGCTCAGTAAAGACGCCGCCGGCGTGTTTCACGCCAGATCCTGGCAACAACTGGTGGCCGAGGTTGACGCCTGTGCCGCCGGACTACAGGGCCTGGGAGTTGCCCGTGGGGATCACGTAGGGCTGATCTCCGAGAATCGCGCCGAGTGGTTTGTGGCGGATCTGGCGATCATGTCGATCGGAGCGATCGATGTACCGCGGGGCAATGACACCACTCCCCAGGAGCTGTCGTTCATCCTGGGCTTTGCCGATGTCCGTACAGTTATCGTGGAGAACCGTACCCAGCTGGAGAAGCTACTCTCAGTGGCGGGGGAGCTCACCCAACTGGCACGAGTAATCGTGCTCGAGTCCCTCCCAGAAGAGGGGATCCCCCATCCCCCGTCACTGAGCCTCACCGATTACGGTGCCGTCGTTGCCGAGGGCCAGTCGCGGCTGGAGGAGAATCCGGATCAGATCCGTACCGAACGGAGCCAGGGCGATGGAGCCGATACCGCCACCATCATTTTTACCTCCGGCACCACCGGAGAACCGAAGGGCGTCATGCTCTCGCATGAGAACTTCCTCCATCAGGTGCAGAACGTTCCGCTGCTCATCCACGTGGGAGCCGATGATATCTGGCTCTGCGTGCTACCGGTGTGGCACAGTTTTGAGCGGATCATGCAGTACGTGTCGATGGGCCGCGGCTCGGCCCTGGCATACTCGAAGCCGATCGGTAAGATCATGCTGGAGGATTTTCAGAAGGTTCGTCCCACCTGGATGGCCAGTGTGCCCCGCATTTGGGAGGCGATCCGGGCCGGTATTTACCGCAACGTCAACAAACAGAGCGGGGTAAGCCGAGCGTTGTTTCACTTCTTTGTAGCGGTGGGGGGAACGTGGGCTTCCCTGCGGGATATGTTCTTTGGCCGCCTGCCGCGCTTTCACAAGCGCCTCCGCGCGCTCGACGCCGCGATCGCTGCACTGCCGCTTCTGCTGATCACTCCGCTCAAACTCTTAGGGGATCTCTTGGTGTTCCGCAAGATCCGCGCCAAACTGGGAGGACGCTTCCAGGCGGGAATCTCCGGAGGAGGCGCGCTGCCTTCCCAGGTAGACCGTTTCTTCTCGGCGGCCGGTATTCTCCTGCTGGAAGGATACGGGCTCACTGAGACCGCTCCTGTCCTGGGAGTGCGCGCCCAGGACCATCCCGTTCCCGGCACGGTGGGACCCGTGTTCCCCGGCACCGAAATCAGAATTGTCGACGAACAGGGAACTCCCCTGCCCCCGGGAACCCAAGGACGGGTTTTGGCGCGTGGTCCCCAGGTGATGAAGGGCTACTACAAACGCCAGGACCTGACGGACGCGATGATCGGTCCCGAGGGCTGGCTGGACACCGGCGACCTGGGAATGCTCACCTGGGACAACGAACTCAAGATCACCGGCCGCGCGAAGGATACGATCGTCTTGCGGGGAGGCGAGAATGTGGAGCCCGCTCCGATCGAGGAAAAACTTCGCGAGTCGCAGTATATCGCTCAGGTGATGGTTGTGGGCCAGGATCAGAAATTCCTGGCGGCGCTCATCGTTCCGGAGTTTGAGGCGTTGGAAGCGTGGGCCCGGGGCGAGTCGATACTTACCAGTGAGCGTGATGGACTGGTGCAGGAAGCGGCGGTGCGGCAGCTGATTAACCAGGAAATCGCCCGTCTCGTTAACGCCCAGAACGGATTCCGTTCCTTCGAGCAGGTCAACCGTTTCGCCCTCCTGGCGGAAGATTTTCAGATTGGGCAGGAGCTTTCGGCCAAACAGGAGATCAAGCGCCACGTTATCGCCGAGCGATACCAGCACGAGATCGAGGAGCTGTTTCGCTGAGTGATGGTATCGTGACCCTGCATAGGCACCCCTGCTGGTGCTGGTGCTACAGGCGGTGCGCGGCCAGCAGTTCCTGAAGACGCCCCACCAGGTGCACCATGGCGATCGTGTCCACGCTGCAGTACGTCACGATCTGGTCCACATCCACGTCCAGGGCGGAATGGTGCGCGCCATAGCGGTCGATCGCCCGGTTCACCGCTTCAGCTTGCGTCGCCGCTTCGGCTTGCGCCGCGGCGGTAGGTGGCGGCGCCCCCTCGGTTTGCGCCATGGCGGCAGGTGGCGCCGCATCCCCGCTCATCACCGCCCGGTCGGCGGCGCGGGTATACGCCAGATTGGCGTGCATGCCGTCTCTCAGCGGACTGTCTTCGTAGTGTGCCTCGGTAAACGCTGGCAACACCCGCTTCAGCGACACCTTGCCCCGCTGCTCAGGATGGTAGACCGCAAAATCGGAGAACGGCTCTAACAGGTCGACCATGCGTTCCACCATCGCCGCGCCCCGATCCTCCAGTCCCACATGGGTGGCCATCTGCCGCACCATAGCCGACTCAAATCCCTTGCTGAACACCACGATGCTTCCGGTTACGCCCACCTGATTCCGCAGCCAGTGAAAGAGCTCCCCCCGCTGGTCAACCCCGGGCGTTGCGGCGAAGGTGGCGTGCTGCACCTCCCCGTCGGGGAGGTCCTGACGATGCAGGGAGGCGATCACCGGAACATGCTCATAGGGGGCGAGTCCCGAAAACGTCGGGGTGGACGGAGCGTATGCCTCGAAGTCGAGAAAGAAGAGCGGGTACTCAAGCCGATTCAGGAAGCGTTCCAGGCGCTGCACATCTACGTGCGTGCTATCCGTTAACACGGAAGAGATCTGAATCCGCTGTTTACTGCTGATCCGACGAGCGGCGGTATCCACGTCTCGAATATCGGTGACCCCCTCGGCCACCAGTTCCCGGGCCAGATGGGCGCCTTTGTGGAGCGTGTACACACTGTAGCGCTCATCGTCAGCGCTGTGCCGCGGAGCGCACAGGCCACATCCCTGGGCACAGTGGTAATCATCGGGAATCGTAGCTCCTGCCGCGGTTAGCCGCAGGGCTTCAAGATCTCCTTCCAGCGATCGTGTGCGCTTTTCTGCACGCCGTTGCACATTGCTCTCGCGAAACAAGGAATGGCCGCCCGCCGTCTCTCCCACGCGGTAGGTCTTGTCCAGATACGCCACGTGCAGCTCTACCAGGGGAACACTCAATCGGGACATCACTAGCGAGGCGGTAGCCGCTTCTACCGCGTAGATTCCGCGCAGCCCGGTGCCCGGCCGAAAGAGCGTCAGCTGCCAGCCACTGAGCCGTGGGTGCCACTGCAGGAGATCAAAGAACATCGCCTGGTCATCGGCCACCAGAACGCCATTGCGAACCGCTCCGCTCACCTGGAGCGCCTCCAGCGTTGCGCGGTGCCATTGGTTCACCCGAGGTTCATCCAGAGCAACATGGGTGATCGCGGCTATCGGTGGTCCATCCTCATCGCGAAGAATCCCCGCTGATGCGTCGACAGCGGAGGCCGACTTCATCCTGACACCGATCTCCACAACCCGCGCAACCTCCCGGAGATTGGCCTCGGCGGTCATTTCCCGGGGAAACGCGGGTACCCGGGTGCCGTCACGAAGGCAATGGTGACTCCACTGTCGATGACAGCGCGTCCAGAGCAGGAGGTCAGCAGGCGAAAATACCATTACGCGCCGCTGGAACTGGAGCAGAGCCGGTAGGTGTCCAGAGCAATCTGAAGCTCCTCGTTCGTGGGCTCCACAATAATTGTTGTCGGGGAATAGTCTTTCGAGATGATCCCCTCCCGGGGGCCGTTCTCGAGGTTCTTCCGGTAGTCCATGACGATACCCAGATTCTCCAGCCGGTTGCAAATACGCTCGCGCATGCGGGTACCGTACTGACCGATACCACCGGTGAACACGAGGATATCAACCTTCACGATATTGGCAGCATAGGCACCGATGAACTTACGCACGCGATATGCGTATACGTCCAGCGCCTCGATCGCGTTGCGATCGCCCCGTGTCAAGTTTTTTATAAACATTATAAACAAAATTGCGGACAAAAACTGAATTAAAATTACTGTTCAAAATTCTATATCTATATTTTTT
>JAWOCO010000394.1:0-2666 GCA_046483765.1 Alkalispirochaeta sp.
GCACAGCGTGGTGGCTGCGCAGTCGGTGCTCTCCAGTCGTCTCCAGTCGCGGGTGGGCACCAACATGATTATCTTTGATCGACGTGTGCAGTCCGGCGATATCGGGGGGCCGCTGATCAGCGTAACCAGCGGCATGGTGATCGGCATCGTGGGGGGCGTGTTCGACCCCGTGGAGCTGGAGAATATCTCGCTCCCCGCCGGAAGCACTCCCATCAACTCCGATCTTTCCTACGCCTCCGCGATCGAGTACGGCGAGGCGCTGCTTACCGCGGCCCTGGATCAGTGATTTCTCAGTCCCGCGCCACCAGGGCGGCGTGGGAAAACCAGAAATGCTGGACGCCTACCGCCGGCCGCAGCCGTTCGCCTTCCCGAGGCCCCGACACCGCCCGACCGGCGGCGTTCCACCGCGACCCCGTGGCGTCAACGATACGCTCACCTTCCACGGTGAGCTCCACTGCTGTTCCGTCGCGGGTGAGGGCGTAGAATGCATTACCGCTCCCCACATCCTGGCCGTCGGCGATCGATGAGCTATCCAGGGCGCTGGCGGTACCCGCCTCCCACAAGAAGTAGAAGCGCTCACCACTGAGGGTGCGTTCTACCAGCAGTTCCTCCTGCAGGGCGGAATAGGTGACCGAGGTGGTCTCCCCGTCATGCTCCAGGGAGACCACCCGATCCAGGAGACCGGGGCCGTCGGTCCCCGGGTCGCTCAGGCCCGAGGCATTTCTCAACAGGAACGGCTCGCTGGAGCTGTCGTAGCCGCGATACGGGTTGCTGCCGTAGGCGCGGTTGAATCCGGTATCTTTGGAGAGCACCCGGGCATCGGGCATGCTCTCGCGGACCTCGGAGAAGGGCAGCATCATCACCGGCACAGTCTGGAGCCGCGTCCCGGCAAAGAACCCGGCCACACTATCGCCGGAAGCCTGCTGCCACCAGGATTCGGTCTGGCGATCAAACATGAGCAAGTTGGAGAACCGCAGCCGTCCGGTGGTGTTAAAGCTGAGCACCGCGCCTTCATGACGGCGGGAAAAGGCGATTCCCGTATTGCACAACGGACAATAGGTCACCGTCACCGGTTTCCCGTCGATTTCATCGTTTACGATTTCATGCCACATGATCACTTGCAGGGGATAGACGTGGACCGAGTCCCCTCCGGGGGACTGCTCATCCCGGACCAGGGAGGACTCCAGTACCATCACCGGCTCCTGGTCCGCCACCCACTGGGATGCTTCTTGCACCGTCTCGAAGCGGGGACGATCCAGTGCGGGGATGCCTCCCTTAGGGGGGCCACCGGACAGTACCTCAGCGTAGGATACCGTGGCCCGAGAGAAATCGGTGTCAAACTCGTTTACCGCGCGACCAGGGGGCGTTTGGTTTACGAACGCCTCCGGCAGCTCCTCGGTGGGAACCGGCGGTTCCGGGGGAAGCTCGCCGCTTTCCCCGGTCCGGGGCGCCTCGTCCGCTTCTGAGGCGGGCTGCGCGTCCTGCTGCTCTTGCGTACCTCCGGCGCTGACCCCGGCCACTACCATTCCCATGATCATTCCCGTGATTCCGATGACTGCCAATCCGCGTATCAGTCCCCTGTGGCTCATCTGCTACCTCCGATGGTCTTGTAGATACAAATATAACCACGTGGGTCAGCAATTATCCAGCGGAGCGGGCAATTATTGGGCGTGGGCGGATCCGGCGGCGGCGATCTTGAGATACACGCGATGCGGGATGAGGCGCAGCAGCACCCGGAGTAGGCGGTTGGTGAAGCCCGGGATGTACACCGGCGGTCTTCGCAGAGACGCGCGACATACGCGTTTCAGGGAGCGGGCGGCAACCTCCTCCGCACTCATCCAGCGCACCAGCCCGCGGCTGCGGCGGCGGTCCTGGCTCCACTCCAAGCGATCGTGGAAGTCGGTGTGGGTGAATCCCGGGCACAGCACCTGGGTGGCGATGCCGCGGCTCACCAGTTCCGGCTGCAGGGCGCGACCCAGCTCGACCAAATATGCCTTGGTAGATGTGTACATCGCGGGCCCCGGCATCGGTGTAAACGCCGCCAGGGAGGAGACCAGGATTACCGCGGCGGGACAGGCCTGAACGGGCGTGCCTGCGGCGGGGGCGTTGCGGAGCGATTCCGTGATCGTGGGCACCGCCGCCCGCACCAGTTGTGCCGCGGTCTCCATATGGAGTACCGCCATGTCCCGGAGTTCGTCGGCGTCAGTTTCAAAGAACGGACTCCGGTGCCCATAGCCGGCGTTGTGAATCAGTACTCGCAAATGCGGGGTTTCGCGCAGCGTCTGGGCCAGATCAGCCACGGTGGCGGGGGAGGTGAGATCGCCGATGACGATATCCACCTTTCGGGTGGAATCCTCACTCTGGATCGCGCGTGCTACCGCATAGAGCTGCTCGCTGCGACGGCCGGTGAGGATGAGGTCGAAACCGTGGCGGGCGAGTCCCTCCGCGTAGGCGCGGCCGATGCCGCTGGTGGCTCCGGTGATGCAGGCAACGGGGGTCATAGCCGGAAGCATACGCGGGGAGTGGCCCGTTTGGCCAGGGCGGCGGAGTGATAGCCGGCGAGTAGCGGCGGTGCTGGACAGAAGCGGCGGCGGTCGGCGCCGGGAGGCGGCGGGGGTGGACAGGGAGGGAGTGAAGCCCTATCCTGCCACGCTTTGAGTGAGCAA
>JAWOCO010000401.1:0-3056 GCA_046483765.1 Alkalispirochaeta sp.
AACATGGTGGCGGTAGTCACCGACGGAAGCGCCGTGCTGGGGCTGGGTGCGATCGGCCCGGAGGCGGCCAAACCGGTGATGGAGGGCAAGGCGGTGCTCTTTAAACGGTTCGCCGGGGTCGACGGCATCGATTTAGAGCTCCGCCGGAGCAGCGTGGACCAGTTCGTGGATGCGGTGGCCGCCCTGGAACCCTCCTTTGGCGGAATTAACCTGGAAGATATCAAGGCACCGGAGTGCTTTGAGATCGAACGTCGCCTGAAGGAACGCATGGCGATTCCGGTTATGCATGACGACCAGCACGGCACCGCGATCATTACCGGTGCCGGCCTGATCAACGCCTGCCAGGTGACCGGCCGCGATATCTCCTCCCTTAAGGTGGTGGTGATCGGCGCGGGAGCGGCCGCCCTGGCGTGTACCCGCTTCTTTCTAAACTTGGGAGTGCAACGGGAACATGTGGTCATGTTCGACCGCGATGGAATTCTCCGCCGGGACGATCCACACCGTGACCCGGATCAGCCGGGCATGGAGTTTGCCACCGATCGCGATATTACCTCCTTGGAAGCGGCGCTGGCGGGAGCTGATGTGCTCTTGGGCCTCTCGGTGGGCAATATTCTCTCCCCGGACCAGCTCAGAGAGATGGCCCCACGACCGATCATCTTTGCCATGGCCAACCCCGATCCCGAGATCGATCCGGAGCGTGCGCGGCAGATCCGACCGGATGTGATCATCGCCACCGGTCGCAGCGACTTCCCTAACCAGGTGAACAATGTGCTTGGGTTTCCCTACATCTTCCGCGGTGCCCTGGATGTGGGCGCCCGAGAGATCAACGACGAGATGAAAATCGCCGCTGCCCGGGCGATCGCCCGGCTCGCGCGAGACCCGATTCCCATGGCGGTGAGTCGGGTCTATTCCCACGCCTCCCTTACCTTCGGGGAGGAGTACATTCTTCCCAAACCGCTGGATCCGCGCCTGATCACGACGATCGCTCCCGCCGTCGCGCGGGCCGCCATCGAGACGGGAGTTGCCCGGCGAACGATAGACGACTGGCCCCAATATGAGGCGCGGCTCCTCGAGCGGATCGGTATGGGACAGAAACTTATCACCGGAACGATCACCCACGCGCGCCGGAATCCGAAACGGGTAGTGTTTCCCGAAGGGCTGGACTACGAGGTACTGAAAGCGGCGGACATGGCGGCGGACCAGGGTATCGCGTATCCGATTCTGCTGGGACCTGAGCCGCAGCTGCGCGAACTGATCGCCCGTCATGGGTTGTCGGCGCTGGAAGACGCCCAGATTATCGACCCCGCCACCGATAGCGCTCGGGGCACGCGGTTTGCCGATGCGCTCTTTGAGCGCCGTCAGCGGCGTGGGCTCACCTCCGCGGAGGCGCTGCAACACATGCGGGAGTACACCTACTTCGCCGCCGGCCTGGTGGAGGCGGGGGACGCGGAAGCCATGGTCAGCGGGCGAACTCGACCATACCCGCAGATCATCCGCCCTACCCTGCAGACGATCGGCACCCGCCCCGGCGTACATCGCGTCTCAGGACTGTACGTGGTCAACACGCGGCAGGGAACCTTCTTCTTCGCGGACACCACGGTCAACGTGAATCCCGATATGGACGCCTTCATGGATATTATCGAGCTCACAATTCAACGGGTGCGTGATTTTGACATCGAACCGGTGGTGGCGCTCCTGTCATACTCGAACTTCGGCAGTGCCCCGGGGGACCAGGCCACCCGCATGGCGGATGTGGCGCTCCGGGCACAGGAGCGGTTTCCGGATGTCACCATTGACGGGGAAATTCAGGCCAACGTGGCCCTGGATCCGGAACTCCTGGAGGAGACCTATCCCTTTAGTCATCTGGTGGGAAAACGAGTCAACACCTTGATCTTCCCCAATTTATCTTCCGGGAACATCGCGTATAAGCTGCTATCACGTTTGGGTGGGGGCGAGCTGATCGGGCCAATTCTTACCGGCATGAACAAACCGGTGCATATTCTCCAGATGGGGGCTGATGCCCGGGAAATACTACAGATGACTGCCGTGGCAGTGCTGGACGCGCAGCGCCATGGATAGGCGCTGCGCACCGCACAGTAGATGAGTTCTTATCGGGGCAGGATATTGACGTAGTCGTTGAGCGACCCGTCGTTGAGGCAGATATCGATAATCGCCTTGCCCAGGGGATCCAGCTCCGGCACGCGGAACTGATCAAGTTCCTTCTTGAAAAACGCCGTAAGGATTTTGGCACCGGCATCGTAGCCTTCCTTGCCAACCTCCGTCTGATCATGGACGCGCAGCAGCCCCTTCGGCACCAGCTGACCGGCAACTTTCAGCCGCTCCAGACCGTGACCCAACAACGGACAGCGGGAATCGATCAGCTGTTCATCGCGAAACTTCACGCTACCCCGGCGTGCCATGTACTCACGGGCGATCCACTCCGGATTGAACCCAACCTTATAGGCGCCGATGTACTGGTTCGGAATCAACACGTATCGTGTCCCGGGAGTCTGCTGAATCAACCGCAGGAGCAGGTTGGCCTGCGTGACCCGCAATCCCGTAGCAAACGGCCAGTACGAGCCGACGCCTTCACTGGAAAGCCCCTCCGTGGTAACGATACTGGGATTTGCGTGACCCCGCGGTGCCACTAGCCGCCACAACCACGCCAGCGCCGGCGGCAAGACGTGGAACATTCCGATAATGCCGTAGTTGGGTGTCTCCCGGGTGCTGGGAGGTGTACGCACGCCGAAACTGCGTACGTCCACGCCCACCGGTTCGTCCACGACCTTATCGATGAAGTGTCGCGGCATAATCACCCGCGGGTTCGGGCACCGTTTTCCCGGGCTATCCTCGATGTGATCCCAGGGAAGCACCGTTGAACCGGGCTTCGCATCCAGGTTGAGGAAGATCAACGGCTCCGGCGGATTGATACACAGTTTCTCAATTCCCGGCTCCTTGCCGTACTCGTCGAGGTGGTCCACCCGCAGAAACCAACCCGCCTCGGCGTCCTCGATCATCAGCCGACCGGTGGTACTGGTCTGGATCGAAGGATGCGC
>JAWOCO010000290.1:0-6063 GCA_046483765.1 Alkalispirochaeta sp.
GGGCGACGATCTGCCCATGGAAATTGCCACCGTGAAACACCTGGTCCGGCTCACCGAATACGGGGTTGTCGGTGACAGCATTGATTTCCCGCTCTAACGTAGTGCCGGTATGCCACAGCATCTCGAGCGTTGGTCCGAGGATCTGCGGAATACAGCGAAAGCTATAGGCTGCCTGCAGTGATTCTTCGTGGCTGAGTAGGTCGTTTCGGGACGGGTCCCGGCCGGCGTGGGCGGTACCGTGGGGGGCGGCTTGTAGTGCGTGACGCAGCGCACCGGCCACCGCTGCCTGTCCCGGTTGACCACGGTAGCGGTGGAGCTCGTCCGCATACGCCTGCTCCGCCAGCTGTTGGGAGCGGACCATGAACGCCATGGATTGCAGCACTACTGGGAACAGCGCCGCCAGATCCCACCATGAGAGCACCGCCAAGGCACTGCTGGCGCTGGTACCGTTTACCAGGGCCAGGGCGTCCCGCCGGGAGAAGCGGAACGGCGCTAAATCTGGGGTGCGCCCCGACAGGTACGCTCCCTCCCCCATCATGACGGTGGCCAGGTGGGCCAGAGGCGTTAAATCACCGCTGGCACCCACCGATCCGTAGCGCGGGATGCGAGGCGCAGCATCGGTGGCAAGCATGCGAGATAGGTAGTGCAGCATTTCGACACCGGCGGCGCTGTGTCCCTTGCTCAACGTCACCAGGCGGTCGAACACCAGCGCTCGCGCCACGCGGGCGTCAAAGGGGGGACCGGTTCCCGTAGCCAGGTGAGCGATAAGCTGCGCCTGGTGCGCTGGGCTGTGGGTGTCCGCGGAGAAGGAGGCCAGCGCGCCATATCCGGTGCTGTGACCGTAGACGGTGGTACCCCCGGCGATCGCCGTATCCAGGATTCCGACAGACTCCGGCGGGGTTGCGATGTCAATTGTCCTGGCTTCCGAGGCCACGCGGAGCATCTCTCCGCGGTCGACCCAGGTGTCAGGTCCCAGAACCAGGGCAGTGAGTTCCACGGTCACTCATTCTCACGGCGGTTGCGCACCACCCGGGCCCAACTGTCTTTCAACGTGACCGACCGATTAAAGACTGGATGCTCCGGAGTAGAGACTACCGGGTCATAGCAGAAGTATCCCAGGCGCAGAAACTGGACCGGATCGGTGGGAAGCGCTTCCGCCACGGCGGGCTGGAGAAATCCGGCGCGCTGAGTAAGTGACTCCGGATTCAAAAAGTCGGTAAAATCTTCATCTTCCGCCACGTCGTCGGGATCTTCCTTGGTGAACAGCGGCTCGTAAAGCCGGAACTCCGCCGGTACCCCGTGGGTGCGAGATACCCAGTGCAGGGTTCCTTTCACCTTGCGGCCGTCCGGACTATCGCCTCCGCGGGTGTCCGGATCATAGGTACACAGGATTTCCGTCACTTCTCCGTTTGGGTCGCGGATCACCTCGGTGCACGTGACAAAGTAGGCGTGTTTAAGCCGCACCTCGCGCCCGATACCCAGCCGAAACCATTTTCGCGGCGGGTCATCCATGTAGTCGTCGCGTTCCACGTAGAGCTCACCGGTAAAGGGTACGGTGTGCTGTCCCGCGGTGGGATCTTCGGGGTTGTTTTCCGCCGTGAACCAGTCCACGGTGCCCTCCGGCCAATTGGTAATGGTGAGCTTCACCGGATCGGTGACCGCCATGTAGCGATTGGCCTTGGGATTCAGGTCTTCACGCAGGCTGAACTCCAGGAGCGCCAAATCCACCGTGCTGTTTGTCTTGGACACGCCGATGCGGCGACAGAAATTTTTAATCGCCTCCGCGGTGAATCCGCGACGTCGCAAGCCGCTAATGGTGGGCATCCGGGGATCGCTCCACCCGTCTACAAATCCCTCCTGAACCAGACGCAGCAATTTGCGTTTGCTCATGACGGTATAGGTCAGGTTGAGGCGGGCAAACTCGATCTGCCGCGGCGTAGACGGCACCGGCAGCTGTTCGATGAGCCAGTCGTAGAGCGGGCGATGATTCTCAAACTCCAGGGTGCAAATCGAATGAGTAATACCCTCAATCGCATCGGACTGACCGTGGGCGAAATCGTAGGTCGGATAGATACACCACGTATCGCCGGTGCGATGGTGTGGCACGTGACGGATTCGGTAGAGTGCCGGGTCCCGCAGGTTAATGTTGGGATGCGCCATATCGATCTTTGCGCGCAGGATCAGGGCACCGTCGGGAAACTCACCGGAGCGCATGCGCCGGAAGAGGTCCAGGCTCTCCTCTGTTGGTCGGTCCCGCCAGGGGCTGTTCTTCCCCGGCTCAGTAGGGGTACCGCGGTACTCCCGGATCTCTTCCGCGTTCAGCTCATCCACATAGGCCAACCCCTGGGAGATCAGGTACTCCGCCCATTCGTAGAGTTGTTCAAAATAGTCTGAGGCGTAGAACTTGCGGTCTGCCCAGTCGAATCCGAGCCACCGGATATCGTTTTGAATCGAGTCGACGTACTCCACCTCTTCACGACTGGGATTGGTGTCATCGAAACGCAGGTTACATTTGCCCCCGAACTCTTCAGCGATACTGAAGTTCAATACGATCGACTTGGCGTGGCCGATGTGCAGGTATCCGTTGGGCTCCGGTGGAAAGCGGGTATGCACTCTGCCGCCGTTCAAACCGGCGGCGCGATCCTCGGCTACGGTGCTGCGAACGAAGTCGAGGCCCGTGCTGTCGGTCTGGTCCATATGCTCAGGGGTCATGGTGTGAATCTCCTCTGTGTTCGTATCTGCGGATCGGTGTGGTCAGCCGAAGGCGATCCGGTGCCTGGTTGAAACGGCGATCATCGCGAAGGATGCGGCTCGTCTGAGCATCTCTGCCACGGTAGTAGTTGCCGCCGGCCTGCATCGTTCCTGCCCAGCGGTAGCGAGCTTCACAGTGGCGGGCAATCCCCGGAGCGGCATATTACGCCTCCTCGCCGGCTAATCCCAGGTCTGAGGCTGCTGTTTGCATGCCGATCAGCGTTTCCGCGATGACCTCATCCAACGGTTCGCCCAGCATTTCCGCTCCGGAAGTGATAAGTTCCCGGTTTGCACCGGCGGCAAAGCTTTTCTCTTTCCACTTCTTCTTTATCGACTTCGGCTTCATGTCCAGAATGCTCTTTGACGGGCGTACCAGCGCGGTGGCGGTGATCAGGCCGGTGAGCTCGTCAATCGTATACAGCACCTTCTCCATCGGGTGCTCCGGTTTGTCATCGGTAAACATTCCCCAGGCGTGACTGCGAATCGCCCGAATATACTCATCCGGCCACTCCTGTTCCCGGAGAATCTCCGTGGTTTTGGTGCAATGCTCTTCCGGATACATCTCCCAGTCGAGATCATGCACCAGGCCGATCACTCCCCATTTGTCAGGGTCCTCACCGTAACGTTGGGCGTAGTGGCGCATAACCGCCTCTACTGCTTTGGCGTGGTTTCGAAGGTTTTCCGTCTTGGTGTACTGCTCCAGTAAGCGCAGAGCTTCCGCACGATCGGGTGTTGCCATGTGGTAAGAATAGCGCAAAGCGGTGTCGTTGAAAACCGCGATTTAGCGCGATCAGCGGTTGAGGCCGATCGGTTCCGGAGTGCGGTCCAACTCCTGGGTGATCCATCCGGATAGGTCGCGCACGGCGGCAAACGCGGGGTCTCCGCGGTAGGCGTGGGAGATTTGCAGGGCGTACCGAATCTGGTCGCGAGCGATCTCCGCTGTGGCCGGGCGCGGTCGATCCTGATAGCGAATCAAGCCGTCCAGGCTTTTCAATACGAGCTTTCGGACCATGAAGTACAACGGGGCATGGCGCTCCGCCAGGGCAAAATTGCCCTGATACATGAGGAATTTGTAGAACAGCTGTACAAACTGCGGATCGTAGTCGTATCCCCAGGCAACCACGGTGCGAATGATCTGGGAGTTGCGTCGGCGGAGCGCCGGCCGTGACCGTACGCGATAGTGGGCCAGTCCCAGGGATCGAAACCGATACAACGCTGCCAGCAGCGCCTGGCGCGGGGCGAGGTCCGCAGACAGTCCGAGATCTTCCAGCACCCGCGCCCGATCAACGGCGGCTGCCATTTCCGCCCGCGCCCGGGCCATGGCCCACTCATTTTGCACCTGGGCAAACTGCTCGCGGACGTATAGGAAGAGGGTCCCATCGTCTCCGCTCCGGTCGGGGTGTACCGCCTTGAGCAACTGCCGATAGACGCGATTGAGCTCACTGATTTCGCTCGGGGGGTTGGTGCGTAAGCGGGTGATCACGAGGTCCACAGTGGCACGGTCAACGCGCGTAATTGGAGTTTCAGCCATTACTGGAGGAGCGATAGACAACAACCGTTTCGAGACTGGCCAGGGGCGGAAGATCGATGACGCGCAGCGCGGGCCCTTCCTCAGTTATGGAGAGGCCGGCGGCGGCTGGATCGAGCTGTACGTAAGTGGCAGGGGTGCAGTACTGGTGGATTCCATGCCACTGCTGTACGTCCTCACAGTGGTAGTGCCCGCAGAACACGAAGAGATCCAGGTCTTGGGCATATCGCTCCAGAATCGCCCGCACCTCCTGCGCGTTTTTCAGGGGGTACTCGGCATCCATATAGCGGTGGAAGCCGGTAATCACCGGATGGTGCGTCCACAGGAGCAACCTGCGAGGACGCTCGCCACGGCGGGCAGCGCCGGCCTCTTCCGCGAGGAGCGAATCGAGCCACTGCAGTTGGGGCGCGTGGAACATGGCATCCGCCGAATCCAGCAGCACCATCGAGATCCCGCCGGCCTCCACGCGTCGGTCGAGCCAGGGATACTCCGGGGAGGTGTGGTAGCGCCGGCCAAAGACTTCAAAGAAGAGCTCCCGCTGGTCATGGTTGCCGGGAATCAGGAGGTACTCGCAGGGGAGCTGTTCGAACAGTTCCTGGAGTTCCTGGTACGTCTCGACGGTACCGAGATGCAGTCCCAGATCGCCGGTGATCACCACCAGGTCCGGATCGAGATCGGCAGCTGCTTCACACGCCCACCGGGCGCGATCCCAGGTGTCTACGCCGTGGGGAGCACGCTCGTGAGAATCCACGTGAACATCCGTGATCTGCGCCACTTTCATATGTCAAGTATCGACCATTTCCCGGAAAATGTGTATCCGTGTATACTCGGGACATGAGCCGATTGGTCTATCTCGACAGTGACGTATTGGTAATTGACAAAGCATCGGGAGAGGCCGTCGACGGTCGCCGGGCGGAGCAGAAGACGCTCGTAAACTACTGGCGAAACGTCCTCCAGGAACCGCGGCTGCAGCCGGTACACCGTATCGATCAGCCGGTGGCGGGACTGGTGCTCTGGGCCCGGAGACCCGAGGTTTTCTCGGCGCTTCACGATCATCTTCAGAACGGACGCATGACGCGGGAGTATATCGTCGTGGTGGACACGCCGCCGGAGCCGGCCTCAGGGACGCTCACCGACAGAATTCGGGTTGATAGTAGCGGCAATCGGAGCCGAATCGATCCATCCGGCAAGTCGTCCCAGCTGAGCTATGAGACGATCGGAGCAACCCGACACCACACGATCCTGCGGATCCGTCTCAACACCGGACGGCACCACCAGATTAGAGTACAACTGGCCCACCGCGGATGGCATGTGGTGGGTGATGCAAAGTATGGTGCGCGGCGTCCGTTGCGGGACGGAGGTATTGCGCTTCTGGCCTATACACTGACGTTTCCCCATTTCCAGCAGACCATCGAGATCCCCTGCCACGCCCGCTTTCCCGAGACACCGTTGTGGTCGGCGGTGGAATCAGCGGTCTTTGGTGATGTGGATTTCCACCGCGGTGAGCAATGAGTGCATCAGGTTCACATCGGTCTGGCCTGCGGCGCCGATGCGCTCCAGCATGCGGTGGTACACAGCCCTCCCCGGATCGAAACCAAGTTGCGGGAGGATCGTCTGCGCCTTGTCTACCAACGCGTGTACACTGGCGGGGTCTGCGGCGTGCGTCTGCGGCGGGGTGGTGGTGAGTTGCAACGGAGCCAGCGCATAGGTGTAGACCATGACCGCCTGTCCCAGATTCAGTGACGGGTAGGCCCCGCGCATGGGAACCAGACTCACCAACTGGC
>JAWOCO010000103.1:0-18210 GCA_046483765.1 Alkalispirochaeta sp.
GGAGGCGCAGGTGGCTGCGTTGACAGCCATGACCGATCCGTTTGGAGACGTGCCGGTGGTGATTCGTCTGCTGGATATTGGCGGTGATAAGGATGTTACCTACCTGGATTTGCCACGGGAGTCCAATCCGTTCCTGGGAGTTCGGGGGGTGCGGCTGCTGCTCACCGAGGAGTTTCGGGACCACCTGCGAATTCATTTGCGGGCGCTCCTGCGCGTGGCCGATAGGGGAAATATCAAGCTCATGGTGCCCATGGTGACTGAGGTGCGGGAGCTCTCGGAGGTGCGCCGCCGCCTGGAGGAAGCGCACCAGGAGTTGAGTAAGGCAGGCGTCTCCCACCGGTGGCCGGTCCAGCTGGGAACGATGATCGAAACGCCGGCGGCGGCCCTGCGTTCCGGCGACCTCGCCCGGGAGTCGGCGTTCTTTTCGGTGGGAACCAACGATCTGACGCAGTACGTCATGGCGGCGGAACGCGGCAACGATGCGGTGACGCACCTCTCCGACGGAGTTCATCCGGCGGTGCTGGAGGCGATCCGTCGAACGGTGGAGGGAGCGCGCACCCAGGGTATTCCAGTGAGTATCTGCGGTGAGTTGGGGTCGGATACCACGGCGATCCCGATTCTGATCGGACTGGGAGTGGAGGCGCTCAGTGTGAATCCCGCCTCCGTGGCAGTCACCAAGGATCTGCTCTCGCGTCTGCAGGAAGATCAGTGTACTCAAAGGGCCACGGAGGCGATGCAGTGTACCACTTCGGATGAGGTGCGAACACGAACCTCCGCGGAATCCCCGTAGCTATCCTTTGCCGGCGATAATCTCCTGCACCTCTTCCAGCGTGAGCTGCTCGATCGCCTCGGGAGAGCGCTTGTCATCGGGAAGGGAGTAGTTCTTGGTGCCGGCTTTGATGTAGGGACCGTACCGCCCGTCGTAGACCGCTACTTTGCGCTTCTTCTTGGGGTCCTGGCCAAAATCTTTGAGGACGGTTGCGCCGCGGCGTCCCTTCTTCTCTTCCGCCAGAAGCTCCAGCGCGCGATCCAGCGTGATTTCGTAGACATCATCCCCCTTCTTCAGGGAACGATACTCTCCGTCGCACACCACAAACGGCCCGAACCGGCCGATATTGGCCACGACCTCTTTGCCGCTCTCCGGGTGAACGCCCAGCGTCCGAGGCAAGCTCAAGAGGCGGACCGCCAGGGGAATGTCCACCTCGCTCGGCTTTACGCCCTTCGGCAGGCTGGCTCGCTTGGGCTTGGTGCCATCCTCCGGGGTCTCTCCCAACTGCAGATACGGTCCGTAGCGGCCGGTGAGGCAGTAAATGTTCTGCCCCGTTTCCGGATGCGCCCCCAGCGGGGCCGGTCCGTTCTTCTGGATTTCGATCAGTTCCTGGATGTCGTCTTCATCGAGGTCTGCCGGGGTATACTCCTCAGGAATCGAAGCGTGAATCTCCTCATCCCCCTCATGGTGAATGATGTAGGCGCCGTAGCGGCCGATTTTCACCGTCTGGTGTTCCGAGAGTTGGGGGAGGGCGATACTTCGGGATTGCTCCGGCTTGATCTCACTTTCCCGCTGTTCAACTCGGGTGAGCAGGCCGGTGTCTCCGAAGTAGAACTGCTGCAAATACTGCTGGGAATCGCGCTGTCCGTAGGCGATCTCGTCCAGGGCATCTTCCATGTTGCGGGTAAAGCTATACTCCACCAGCTCGTGAAAGTGGTCTTCCAGGAGCTCCACCACGGCCATCCCGGTAAAGGTGGGCGCCAGCGCCTTGTCCTGTCGGCGGATGTACGAGCGCTCGTAGAGCGTGGCGATAATCGATGCGTAGGTAGAGGGGCGTCCGATACCGCGCTTTTCGAGTTGCTGGACCAGGGAAGCCTCGGTATAGCGGGCGGGGGGCTTGGTCTGGTGGCGTTCGGAAGAGAGATCCTGCACGGTGAGCGTGTCGCCCTCTTCCAGCGGTGGCAGCAGGACTTCCTTGTCCTCCAGTGCCGCCTCCGGGTTGTCTTTGCCCTCGACGTACACCCGCAGGAAGCCCGGAAAGATGATCCGGTTACCGGTAGCGTTAAACACCGCGCTTCCCACCCGAATCTTTGCCGCCAGGGAGCGTTTCTTGGCATCCGCCATTTGGCTGGCAACGGTGCGCTTCCAAATGAGCTCGTACAGTGCGCGCTCCCGGCCACTGAGATCTGACTCTTCGGGATGTCGGAACGTGGTGCCCGCCGGACGAATCGCCTCGTGAGCCTCCTGGGCGTCACCACTGGAGGAGGAGAACTGTCGCGGTTTTTCTGAGAGGTATTCGGAGCCGTAGAGGGTCTCGATCTGCGCGCGAGCTCCAGCCACCGCCTCTGAAGAAAGCGTGGGACTATCGGTACGCATGTAGGTGATGTATCCCTCTTCGTACAGGCGCTGCGCCGTGCGCATCGTCTCCCGCGCGCTGAGTCCCAGCTTACGGTTTCCCTCCTGCTGGAGGGTGGAAGTGATAAAGGGGGCCGCCGGCCGATTGGTGGTATCCCGGGAGGTGATCTCCTCCACCACCCACGGCTGGTCTCGAAGGTCGCGCTGCAGGGCGGCGGCGGCCTCTTCCGTGAGTTGGAGCGTGGCGTCGGTTTTGAGAGCCCCCGTTTCCGGATCGAAATCCTTTCCTCCGGCGATGCGCTTCCCATCGTATTCCAATAGCCGCGCCTCAAAGGATGGATCAGTCCCCGGCTTCTCCAGCCGCGCCAGGAGATCCCAGTAGATCGCCGGTTTGAAACGAATCCGCTCCCGTTCGCGCTCCACGATCATCCGCAAACCTGGGGATTGGACGCGTCCCGCGGAAAGTCCATAGGCGATCTTCTTCCAGATCAAGGGCGACAGCGTGTACCCGTACAGGCGATCTAGAATCCGGCGCGTCTCCTGCGCGCGTACCAGCTGCAGGTCTACCGTCCGGTAGTTCTCCAGGGCGTTCTCGATCGCCTGTTTGGTGATCTCATGGAAGACCATGCGCCTCACCGGCACCTTGGGTTTCAGAATCTCCAGAAGGTGCCAGGAAATACTTTCACCCTCCCGGTCTTCGTCAGTTGCGAGATACAGCACATCGGCAGATTTCAGCTGGTCCTTCAGGTGCCGAATCACCTTGCTCTTTCCCTTGGGCGTGACGTACAGCGGAGCAAACCCGTTGTCCACGTTGATTCCCAACCGGGACCAGGGCTCCTTCTTATACTTGGCGGGAACCTCCGAGGCAGACTGCGGCAGATCTCGGACGTGGCCAATGCTGGCTTCCACCACGAAGCCCTTGGGAAGAAACCGCTTAATTGTGCGCGCTTTGGTTGGTGACTCTACAATCACCAGAGCTGATTCCGCCATTCATACCTTCCTTGTAGTCGCGCTGAATGTTCGACGATCATGTGCACTTCGTCAAGGTTGCCCGGGACCGGATGCGCGAGACCGGATGCGCGAGACCGGTTGCGAACCACCGATGAAGAATCACCGGCTGATGGTCACCGCATGCGCCGGTCAGGTTGACCTCCGGCGCTCACCGGGATATTGTTAGCTTTCGGAGGCTTCATGGCAATTCCCCTGGATACACTATTAGAAGACGAACGCAACATATATGAGCTCACCTCAGCTATCGTGCGCCGCGCATACCAAATCGGTGAGATTCGGCGTGCCTTCAGTTCCGATGAGCATGGCAGCGTCATTGAAGAAGGTGACAAGGTCGTCTCGCAGGCGATTCGTGAGGTCATCGAAAACGAAGTTCGCTTCGAGCTGACCGAAAGCTGACCCCTTCCAGCAACGTACATTCCGGCGGGGGCATCGTCTCTCGCCGCACGCGGTGATGCCGACACCTACGGTGCTGCTATTCGGTTCAACTGCGGTGGGAAAGACCGCAGCGTTAGATACCATAGCAACAGATATTAACGCCTCGCCTGTGGAGATCATCTCCGCCGATTCCCGTCAGGTGTATCGGGAGATGGATCTCGGCACGGCTAAGCCCACCGCCGCCGAACGGCGGCGAATTCCGTATCATCTGGTGGATGTGGTAACACCCCGGGAGTCCTGGGACGTGGGGCAGTTTGTGGAGGCTGCCGACCTGCTGGTGCCCGAGATCTACGGCCGGGGAGCGGTGCCGGTTATCTGCGGGGGGACGGCGTTCTATCACCGGGGATACCTCTTTGGCCTGCCGGGAACGCCGCGCGCCTCGGCGGAGCTGCGCCGACAGTTGGAGGAGCGCCTCCACACAGAGGGATTGGAGCCGCTGCGGCGGGAACTGCGCGCCGTTGATCCGCAGAGTGATCGCCGGATCGCCGCCAATGACCGCTACCGCGTGGTCCGGGCCCTTGAGGTGTACCACACCTCGGGCTATCCGCTTTCGTCATATGTTGCGCCCACTTCGCTCCGCGCCGAGGTGTCTCCGATCGTGGTGGGGCTCTACCGTCCGCGGGAGGAGTTGTACCGTCGCATCGATGAGCGCGTCGATCAGATGTTTGCCGCCGGCCTTCCCGCGGAGGTGGCCCGCCTTCTGGAAACGGGCTACACGGAACACGATCCCGGCTTGCAGACGATTGGATATCGGGAGTTCTTCCAGGTTGCCGGCGGTCCGCCCTGGGGTGACGCCGCGTTGGACGAGATTCGTCGGCTGATCGCACGCAATACGCGGCGCTATGCCAAGCGCCAGGAGACGTTCTTTAGGCGAATTCCCGGAGTGCAGTGGATCGATGCGGACGATGAGTCGGCTCTACGGCGTACTCTGGCTCCGGTTCTTGACACGGCTCGGTAGTACGGGCATACTGACGGCTCATTTTTTAGAAGAGCTACGAGACCTATCAATAGAAGGAGACGCCAGTGCCCTGCGGACGAAAGCGTAAACGCAAAAAGATTGCCACGCACAAACGGAAGAAGAAGCTTCGGAAAAACCGACACAAAAAGCGGAAGTAAGGCTCACTATGCCTGACCGGCGCAACAGCGTCCGAGAACCATGGAAACCCACCGGGGCTGCCATGGTTCTTTTTTTTGCCGCCAGGGACGTCCCACGATAGGGGCGTCTGGTGTACAATAGCCGCAACCATGGGCGCGCTGCAGGATTTCTGGATCGTTCGAGAGCTGGTACTCCCAGCGCTGGACGTATTGCTTCTGAGTTTTCTCATCTACCGCGGATACCAGATCCTGGTTCAGACCCGCGCGGTTCAACTGGTCCGGGGGGCGCTGTTTCTCGGGATCCTGTACGCTGTATCCATTTTTCTCAATCTGCGTACCTTGCAGTGGCTGATAAATCTCCTGGCACCAAGCTTCGTCATCGGAATTGCGATCATCTTTCAGCCGGAACTGCGCAAGATCTTTACCCGAATCGGTCAGGGTACCTGGCTGCACCTCAACTCCGGGGCGCGGCCACGCCAGATTGATGCGGTCCTCCTGGCGGCGGAAACGTTAGGCTTTCGCCGGCGCGGTGCGCTGATCGTGTTCAGTAGGTCCGTGGGTCAGAAAAACATTATCGAGACCGGTACCGCCCTGGATTCCGAGGTGAGTTCCGCCCTCCTGCTTTCCCTCTTCAGCCACGACACCGAGCTCCACGACGGGGCGGTGGTCATCGAAAACGGGCGCATCGCCTCCGCCGGGTGTTTTCTTCCGCTGTCGGAACAGATGGATGTGCGGCGGAGCTTCGGAACGCGGCACCGCGCCGCCCTGGGACTTGCGGAGGAGAGCGACGCGGTGGTGCTGGTTGTGAGCGAGGAGAGCGGTGCAGTGAGTCTCGCCTATGATGCCAACCTGTACTATGACCTGAGTACGGAAGAGATTCGCGATCAGCTCTCGGAACTGCTCAACCTGGGTCCGCGGCCGGCGTCTCCGGCGGCGGAGGAGGTTGCCGAACTTGCAGATTAGAGCGCTTCTTCAGCGAACCTTCCGGAACTGGCCGGCAAAGATTCTCTCCTTTGCCGCGGCCCTGCTGCTACTGGTGTTCCATGATATCACCCGCCTGGAGGAACGCTTTGTCACCGTACCTCTGGAGATCGAGCTAAACGACCAGCTGGTGCCGGGATCCACGTACCCCCAACAGGTGCGACTGCGCCTGCGCGGTGAGTCCCAGCAGGTGTTCCGCGTGGTTGAGGAGGATCTCCGGGCGTACATCGATCTCCGGCGCTATGCCTCCGAGGGAGAGTATCGCACCCCGGTTCTGGTAGAACGGGAGGGCGCCGCCGGAGACGCGGGGGCTCTGGAGGTGACGGTGGAGCCCGATACCGTGCAAATCACGCTGGAGGAGAAGCTGCTCCGGAGCCTGGAGGTAGAACCTACTACCAGCGGGTTCCCCGCCTCCGGGTACGAACTGGTGCAGATCGTAATGAGCCCTTCGTCGGTTCAGGTCGAGGGGCCCCGGAGTGTTGTTGAGGACCTGAACGTGGTCCGCACCGAAGAGGTAGATCTATCCACCCGTCGGGAAGACTTCACGGAACGAATTCGCCTGGTCCGCCCCGATCCGTTGGTACGGTTTCCCGGGGGATCGGTAGTGGAGATGCGCGGCACGATTGAAGAATCGGTAGTATTGGAGACGTTTGAGACGGTGGAGTTGGTAGTCACCGGCCTCGATCCGCAGTTCGTTCTTGCGGAAAGTCTTCCCGCGGGACTGATACGGGTTCAGGCGCGACAGCTCGATGTGGAGGATGTGAGTCCCGGCGATCTGCAGCTATCCGTAGATGCTTCGTCCGTGGACGAGGTGGGTTCGGTGAGATTACCAGTGCGGCCGATCGTGCCGTCGGGATTCGTCGTACTGCGATACGAACCAACCTCAATCCTGCTCGAGGTTGAGGAGGCGCAATGATCCGGGGCATCGGCGTTGATGTGGTCGCCGTGGACCGAATGCGTCGGTGGGTAGCGGACCCCCGGATTCTGTCACGCTATTTTGCCGAGCAGGAACGAGATGCGATCTATCAGCGCCGGGATGGAGCCGCACTCTCGCTGGCGGCACGCTTTGCCGCCAAGGAAGCGTTTGCCAAAGCTCTGGGAACCGGGTTTCGCGGGTTCGGCCTGCGCGATGTGTGGGTCGTGAACGATGCTCTCGGCAAGCCGGAACTCCATGTGAGCGGGCCCGCCGCGCGGGCGTTGTCCCGGATTGGGGGGCGGCAACTCTGGCTTTCGCTGACGCACGAGCAGGAACACGCCATCGCCATGGTCGTGATCGAGGGATAAAAGAGGAGAGTCAGTCGTGGCCGCCAACGCAGCATTAACGTTTTTCTCGAAAACACCGATCGAGTGTCCCGTCTGTGACGAAAAAGTGTTCCGGGAAGAGATGCGTACCGGACGCGGACGGCAGATCGCCGGTAATCTGACGCGCGAACTGCGGCGTAACTACGAGCCGTCCAAGCAGTTTGGAGAGGTCTATCCGCTGCTCTATCCTGTCACAGTCTGTCCCTCCTGTTATTACGCCGTGTACCACGATGATTTTCTCAACGTCCCCGAGCAAATCATCGAAACGCTTCACGAGGAGAAGGAACAGCGTTGGGAGGCACTCACCGAGATCTTCCCCGCTCTTGATTTTACCGCACCTCGCGGCCTTCCCGAGGGGGTGGCGAGCTATGTGTTTGCCACGATGTGTTACGATCACTTCCCGAAACAGTTCTCGCCTCTGTTCAAGGCGGGAGTGAGTCAGCTCCGGGCGGCGTGGCTGTGCAACGATCTCCACCGGCGGGAGCCGTCCGAAAACTATGACTATTTGGCGCGCGTCTTCTATCGGAAGGCACGGTACTACTATAGCCGGGCCGTTGAAGGAGAGCAGGACGGGTCCCAGCCCCTCTCCGGGGCCAAACATCTCGGCCCGGATCTGGACAAGAACTACGGGTACGATGGTGTCCTGTACCTATCGGGACTACTCGACTATGAGTACGGCCCGCGCTCCGATCCGGAGGCTCGCCGGCTCGCGCTGGACCGTGCGAAGCGGACGGTGGCCCGGATCTTCGGGATGGGCAAGGCGAGCAAGAACAAGCCCGCAGCGATCTTGGATAATGCCCGCGATGTATACGAGGCGATCTCCAAGGAACTCGGGGATAGCAATACTTCTCCGGAGGAGTAATGCGCACCTTTCTGATCCGTATCGCCTACGACGGCACGGATTTTTCGGGATACCAGATACAGCGCCGCGGTGAGCGTACGGTGCAGGCGGTATTGGAGCGGGCGCTCCAGGTGCTGCACGGGCATCCGGTAGCCACTGTGGTGGCGGGACGCACCGATTCCGGGGTGCATGCGGTGGGGCAGTACGTAAGTTTCGAGTCGGACCGGGACTCGATTCCCGAAAAACGGATGGCCTCGGCCATTACCAGTCACCTTCCCCGGGATGTGGCGGTCCTCAGTGCCCGGGTGGTGCCGCAGGGATTCCATGCCCGGTACAACGCGGTGAGTCGCCACTACCGCTATCACCTGGTGGTGGCCCGGGTGCAGCCACCGCACCTCCGCAATCATACCTGGGCGATACCGTTCCAACCCGACGTGGACCGGGTTCGCCGGGAGGCGCAGGAGTTGGTGGGCACCCATGATTTTTCCACGTTCGCCGCTCGGCGGGAGCCGGAGGCCAACATGGTGCGCACGGTACTGTACACCGATCTCGCGGAAGCGGGAGAGCGTCTGGTATTCGCCATCGGCGCCGACGGATTCCTGTGGCACATGGTACGCTCGATCGTGGGTACGCTGTTTGCCCGGGAGCGGCGCCGACAGCGTGGTGAAACGGTGAACGAATCGATGGAAGCGCTCCGGGCCGCCCGCGACCGGTCCCGCGCGGGAACGACGGCGCCGGCGGCGGGACTTTTCTTGCATGATGTGGAGTATGACCTGTGAACAGCCATGAGCATTTTGAATCGCTGTACCACATACTGGTGCAGGCGGAGGACCTCTTGTCCGGATCGCCCGCGGGGGTCCAGCGCCCGGCCCACCTCTCCTATGAGGAACGGGTAGCCGCCATGATCGAGCGGGGGTGGGATCTCCCTGCGGAAGACGCGCAGCAGACGGTGACCGAGTCCATACGGGAGGCTCCCGCATCGGCCCGGCATGATCGTCCCCTCTCGGAGCAGATCGGTCCCTCCGACGCTGCCCCGAGTAGCGGTCCTCCCGCACCCACCTCCTCGTCCCGGGAGGTGTCGCGAGAGGGATCCCGGGAGGTGGCGAACTCCGCCGCCCCCGAGGAGCAGCTCTCTGCGGAGGAGCGCCGCCAGCGCCTGGTGCGCATAGCGGAGCAGGTGCGCTCCTGCCAGGCGTGTCCGCTTTCCATGGGACGCACGCAGGCGGTGCCCGGCGAAGGCGCGCTGGATCCCATGGTGATGATCGTCGGAGAAGGACCGGGCTACCACGAGGACCAGCAGGGTCGTCCCTTCGTGGGAAACGCCGGCGCCTATCTGGACAAATGGCTCGAGGCGATCGGCATTACCCGAGAGGAAAGCGCCTTCATTGCCAACATCGTGAAGTGTCGACCGCCGAACAACCGCGACCCAAAACCGGAGGAAAGCGACGTCTGTTCCCCGTACCTGCGGCAGCAGATCGCGCTGGTGCGGCCGCGGCTGATCCTTACGGTGGGGCGGATCAGCACCCGCATCCTCACCGGTTCCACCCAGGGAATTACCCGCATCCATGGCACGTTCTTTCGCTATGAGGGCATCCCGCTGGTGCCGACCTTCCACCCCAGCGCGGTACTCCGTAATCCCGCCTACCGTCGTCCCGTCTGGGAGGACCTGAAGAAGGTGCGCAACTGGTTGATCGATCACGCCGGACACCGGCCGCAGGACAGCGCGGAGTGAGCCGGACGGTCCAGGTTGCGGTACCGGTTCCGGTGGATCGCGTGTTTTCCTACCTGATTCCCGACGACCAGCCGTTTCCTGCGGCGGGATGCCGGGTGATCGTACCCTTTGGTCGGCGGACCGTCACCGGCGTCGTGGTTGGTCACGGTGATCCGCCGGACGCCGTGGGACGGCTCAAACCGATCTCCCGCATTCTTGATACGGAGCCGCTGTTTGCACCGGACTACCTGGGCCTTGCCCGATGGGTTGCCGCCACCTATCTCAGTCCCCTCGGGGAGGTTCTGTCGGCGATGCTTCCCGGCGCTCGCCGCACCCGGGAGATGCCGGAAGTCAGTGGCGATGAGCCCACGGTGGCACCGGAGCGGATCGAACTCTCCCCGGAACAGGAGCATGCCTTGCAGGCGATTACCGTTTCGGGGGCTCCCGGGGAGGAAGCGTGGTTTTACCTGTACGGGATTACCGGCAGTGGTAAGACGGAGGTCTTCCTCCGGGCGGCGGAGGCGGTGATCGCCCGGGGGGAGAGCGTGATCTATCTCGTTCCGGAGATCGCCCTGACCCATCAGCTCTTCGACCACATCAGCCGCCGCTTCGGACCGATTGCCGCGATGCTGCACTCCGGCCTGACCCCGTCCCAGCGGTTAGGGGAGTGGCGCCGGATCCAGCGCGGGGAGGCGCGCCTGGTGGTGGGGGCGCGGAGCGCCGTGTTTGCGCCGGTGTACCGGCTGGGCCTGGTGGTAATCGATGAGGAACATGAAAACTCCTACAAGGCAGGCAACGCGCCACGCTACCATGCGCGACAGGTGGCGCTGTGGCGCTCGGTGCGTGCGGGAGCGGTGTGCGTCATGGGTTCGGCGACGCCTTCGGTGGAGGCGTGGCACTTGATGGAAACGGGTCGTCTCACCCGGCTGGAACTGACTGAGCGCCTGAGCGGCGGGGCGCTTCCGCGGATCGCCGTACATAACCTGCGGGGGAGTGATTCATTGCTCTCGGCGCCACTGCTGCAGGCACTCACCGACACGCACGCCGCTGGAGCGCAGAGCATCCTCTTTCTCAATCGCCGCGGCTTTGCCAGTGTGTTTCAGTGTCGGAGCTGCGGCTACCAGCATGAGTGCCCCCACTGTTCAGTTCCCATGACGTGGCACAAGAGCAAAGGCAAGCTCCTATGCCACTACTGCGGCCACCAGACGCGGCCCGCCTCCGTCTGTCCCGAGTGCGGTTCGCTGGACGTCGGCTACACCGGCTTCGGCACCGAACGGATCGAGGAAGATATGGAACAGCGACTTCCCGGCGTTCGGGTGGCTCGCCTCGATACCGATGTCACCGCCAAGAAGGGTGCCCTCCGGGAGACGCTGGACCGGTTTGCCGCGGGGGAGATCGACGTGCTGTTGGGCACGCAAATGGTTGCCAAAGGACTCAACTTTCCCAACGTTCGTACCGTGGGAATCGTGATGGCCGATACGGGCTTGAGTCTTCCCGATTTTCGTGCCGCGGAGCGCACCTTTTCGCTCATCGTGCAGGTTGCCGGTCGCGCCGGCCGGTTCCGTACCGACGGTGAGGTGATCGTGCAGACGGTGCGTCCCGAGCATCCGGCGATTCGCCGAGCGGTGACGATGCATATCGATGAGTTTTACCGTGAGGAACTCTCGGTGCGGCGGGAGCTCGGCTTTCCGCCGTTTTCTCGGCTGCTGCGCGTGGTGGTGCGCTCAGCGCAGCGCGATCACGCCTCCCACGGGGCGGATCTGCTGGCGGAGGCGATTCAGCGCGCGTTGGACATCGCCGGCGATGAATCGGTGGAACTCCTGGGACCGGCCCCCTCTCCCTTGGAGCGGGTGAACCGCAACTGGCGCTACCAGATCATACTCCGCGGTACCTCCGCCGCCGCCTTGACGCGGGTGGTGCGCGGGGCGCTGGAGGAGGGAGCGCTGGCGAAGACGGTCTACGTGGAGGTTGATGTAGACCCGGTGAACCTGTTGTAAGTAGAATACTCAGGTGATTCCTTTGGTATACCATCCCGATACACGCCTCACCACCGTGGCTGGTGAGGTCGATAACATTGACGAAGAACTCGCAGCCTTCGCCCGGTCCATGGTAGAGACGATGCACGGAGAACGGGGCATCGGCCTGGCCGGTCCGCAGGTGGGACGCCTTGACCGACTCTTCGTGGTGCAGGTTCCCGATGATGATCCCCGCGTGTTCATTAATCCCCGCATCGTGGCTGCTTCCCCCGATGAAGGTGCCTATGAAGAGGGCTGCCTCAGTATTCCCGGAGTCTATGCCGACATCCGACGCCCGTTGGAAATTACCGTGGAGGCGTACAACGAGGAGGGGAATCCCTTCCGCCTCGACGCCGATGGTCTCTTGGCGCGGGTCATTCAACACGAATATGATCACCTGGAGGGCGTACTGTTTATAGACCGGCTCTCCCAGCGCAAGCGGGAACGGCTCCTGAAGAACTACCGCGACCCCTCGGCCGCTACCCAGGAGGGAGACTCCCGGGAATCCGCTGGCCCCGGTGGTGATTCAGACGCGCAGGAGTCCTCGTGACCGGGAAGTCTGCGCGACCCCTGCGGGTTCTGTTTGCGGGGACTCCGGAAATCGCGCTGTTTTCCCTGGAGCGTGTGCTCCGGGAGGCCGGCGCGGAGTGGACCGTGGTGGGGGTGCTCACCAATCCCGACGCGCCGCGGGGCCGCGGTCGGCGCGTCCAGCCTTCCCCGGTGAAGGTCCGCGCGCAGGAAGCGGGGCTTCCGGTGCTGCAGCCGGAGCGCCTCAACTCCCAGGCTCGGTCGGAGGTTTACGCGCTCCAGCCGGACATCCTGGTGGTGGTAGCCTACGGCAAGATTTTCGGCCCCAAGTTCCTCTCACTCTTCCCCCGGGGAGGCGTTAACGTACACCCCTCGCTGCTGCCGCGCCACCGCGGGCCCAGCCCACTGCAGGCAGCGATCCTTTCCGGTGATCGGGAAACGGGGGTGTCGATTCAGTATCTGGCGCAGGAGATGGACGCCGGTGATATCATCCTGCAGGAACGGACTCCTCTCGGACCGAACACCACCGTCTCCGAGCTGCACGACCAGTTGGGGCAGCGCGGGGCCGAGCTCCTCACCGACGCCCTCCGGCAGATCGCCCGGGGAACGGTGACGGCGACTCCCCAGAACGAGGCGCAGGCCACCTACTGCACCAAGGTGGGGCGCAGCGACGGTGAGCTCTCCTGGGAAGAGTCGGCGGACGAGATCCACCGCAAAGTCCGGGCGCTGACTCCCTGGCCTGGGGTCCGGTGCCGCTGGAATGGAGTTCCGCTGCAGATCACCGAAACGGTCCTTCCTGAAACGGCGCATTCCGATACGAGCCCTCCGAAAACGGGGCATCCTGATACGGTCCTTCCGGAAGCGGTGCATCCCGACACGAGGCATCCCGAAACGGCCACTCCGGAAGGTCATCGCGCCCCCGAGGGTAGCTCCTACCCCTCCGCACAGGGAGCTGCCGCCGTCCCCGGCAGCGTCCTCGCGGTAGACAGCGCGCTCGGAATTCTGGTACAAACCACGGATGGTGTGCTGGCAATCCGCCGTTTAAAGCAGCACGCTCGAAAAGAACTCGATTTTCGTTCTTTTGTGAACGGGAATTCCGAGATCATCGGCTCTGTACTACAGCAGGCATAACGCATGAATGTATTCGGCTTTCTCAGACGTAAACAACGCACCCACGACGATAATCCTGAACAACGCTACGCTCGTATCACGGCCTGGACGTTTATCGGGTTGTTCCTCCTCTTTTCCTTAGGCGGGGTCGTGGCGTTTCTCCTGGCCCTGGAGGGACCCGACCAGACCCAGGTACCGGACTTGCGGGAAGAAGAGCTGGCGGATGCGGTGATCCTGTTGCAGGAGCGAGGACTGTACCCTGAGCTCCAGTTGCGCTTCCATTCCGATCCCGCTATGCGGGGGCGCGTCCTTTCCCAGGATCCGGAGCCGGGTTCCGTCGTGCGCTCCGGACGACGGATCGCTGTCCTGGTAAGTCAAGGAGCGGTGGTGGATGAGGTAGGGGAGTATCAAGGGCTTCCCCTACAGGAGGTCCAAGCGGAGATCCAGTCTCTCGGGGCCGGGAGCGAGGGTGTCCTGTATATCGACTCCGTGAGTTACGTCTTCGATGACGCGTCCTCGGGAACGGTGATCGCGCAGGAACCGGCGGCGGGAACTTCCATATCCGGTTCCACCGGCGTTGACCTGGTGGTCAGCCGCGGTCCGGAGGTCGAACAGGTCTCATTGCCCACCTTTGTGGGACTGAGCTGGGAGGACGCGCTCCAGATCCTGGCACGGGACGACATTCCGTTTCAGTTTGAGCTGGAGGAGCAGCCCACCACCGGACAAGAGGGAGTGATCGTCGATCAGCGCCCTGATCCCGGTGAACAGGTAGAGCTGGGAACCCCGGCCGTCCTGACGATGCGGAACGTTCGCTCCGTGCCCTCGGGTGAAGTTTTTGGTATCTTTGATAGAACCCTTCCGGAGTATGCGGTTGCTGTTGAACTGAGTGCCGTGGCAGTGGGTCCCGAAGGTGAGAGTTCGACAATATTCAACATGATCCATCCCGGAGGACGCCTGGCGTTTCCCTATCAGGTGGCCGAAGGATCCACGATCATCATCTATCGCTATGACACGGAAGTGATTCGGTACGTCGTGAGCGACTCGTCCGAGTCCGAGTAGTCTCGCCCGTTTATTGCTACGAGCTACACGATCAGTGAGTTGCCACCGTACGCCACGAGGAGGAAGTTTTGTATAAGCCGGTTGACCCGAAGGTGAATTTTCCCGCCATGGAAGAAGCGATTCTTGCGTTCTGGGAAGAGAACGGCATCTTCGAAAAGTCGGTGCACCAGCGCGCAGATGCACCGCAGTACGTCTTCTATGACGGGCCTCCCTTTGCCACGGGACTGCCTCACTTTGGGCACTTTGTACCCGGCACGATTAAAGACATCATTCCTCGCTACCAGACAATGAAGGGCAAGCGCGTGGAGCGTCGCTTCGGGTGGGATTGTCATGGTCTCCCGGTAGAGTACGAGATGGAGAAGGAACTGGGAATCTCCGGGGCCTCTCAAATCGAGGAGTACGGTGTCGCCGAATTCAACGAGGCGTGCCGTGGTATCGTACTGCGTTACACATCGGAATGGCGCGAGGTCGTCACCCGCATGGGGCGCTGGGTGGACTTTGACCATGACTACAAGACGATGGATCCCGATTACATGGAGACGATCTGGTGGGTCTTTAAGCGTCTCTGGGAGAAGGGTCTGGTCTATGAGGGCCACTACATCCTGCCCTACAGCCCGGCCCTGGCTACGCCGTTGTCCAACTTCGAGGTAAACCTCGGGGGATATCACGATGTCGATGATCCGGCGGTGACCGTTCGGTTTGAACTGGTGGACCGGCCGCGAACCTATATCCTGGCGTGGACCACAACGCCCTGGACGCTGCCCAGTAACCTGGCCTTAGCTGCCGGTGCGGACATTACCTACGTTACGGTGCAGGATGGCGAGGATCGCTACATCCTGGCGGAAGAGCTGCTGCACAAGTACTACAAGGAAGGCGCCGAGTACGAGGTTGTGGAGCGTCTCACCGGCGCGGACCTGGAGGGACTCCAGTACACGCCGATCTTTCCCTATTTTGCCGATCTGGCGGAGCAGGGCGCGTTTCGCGTGCACTTGGGTGATTTTGTCACCACGGAGGACGGAACCGGTGTGGTACATATCGCCCCGGGATTTGGTGAAGATGACCATCGCCTGCTGAAGGGAACGGGGTTGCCGGTAATCGTACCCATCGATCCGGAGGCGCGTTTCACCGCGGAGGTGCCCGACTTTGAAGGGCAGCAGGTGAAGGATGCGGATAAGGCAATTATCGCCTGGCTCAAGGAGCGTGGCATCCTGGTCAAGCGGGAAACCTATCGTCACTCCTATCCGTTCTGTTACCGCACCAAGAAACCGCTGATCTACCGGGCGGTGAGCTCCTGGTTCGTGGATATCGATAAGATCAAGCAGCACATGCTCAATGCGAACAACAAAGTGCATTGGGTGCCGGGGCACCTGCAGCAGGGGCGTTTCGGCAAGTGGCTCGAGGGTGCCCGGGATTGGGCGATCAGTCGCAACCGATACTGGGGTAACCCGATTCCCGTGTGGAAGTCCGATGGCAGTGATCACACCGAAGTCATCGGTAGCCGGGAAGAGCTCCAGGCCAAGAGTGGCGTCTGGGTGGACGATCTGCATAAACACCACGTGGATGAAATCACCTGGCCCAGTCCTGATGGTTCAGGGACGATGCGCCGCGTGCCGGAAGTGCTGGACTGCTGGTTTGAGTCCGGGGCGATGCCCTACGCGCAGAACCACTATCCCTTCGAGAACAAGGAGTTCTTTGAGGCCAATTTTCCGGCGGATTTCATTTGCGAGGGATTGGACCAGACGCGGGGGTGGTTCTATACCCTCACGGTGCTGGCGGCGGCGCTTTTCGATGCGCCGGCCTTTGAGAACGTCGTGGTGAACGGTCTGGTGCTGGCTCCCGACGGCAAGAAGATGTCCAAGTCGGATCGGAACTACACCGATCCCAAAGAGGTGATTCACCAGTTCGGTGCGGATGCGCTGCGGCTGTTTCTGATGGATTCCGCCGTGGTCAAAGCGGAGGATCTTAAGTATACCGATGAAGGGGTGCGGGAAGTCCTGAAGACGGTGATCATTCCCTATTGGAACGCCTATAGCTTCTTCGTGACCTACGCCAATATCGATGGAGTTCAACCCACGGCCGCCCCCGAGGAGCCCGACAATCCCCTGGATCGGTGGGTCCTGTCGGAAGCGGAGCGACTCGTGGAAGAGGTCACCGATCAGCTGGACCAGTACGATCTGCAAAAGGCGATCGAGCCGATCGTGGCCTTTATCGACTCGCTGAACAACTGGTACATCCGACGGAGCCGACGGCGGTTCTGGAAGAGTGAGAACGACGGTGACAAGCATCAGGCGTATCAGACGCTCTACTCCGTACTGATGACGCTGACCACTGTGGCGGCACCGATCATTCCGTTTATGACCGAGGAGATCTACCGCAACCTTCGGGGCACGGGGGACGCGGAATCGGTGCATCTCTGCGATTATCCGCAGGCCGATGAGAGCCGGCGTGACGGAGAGCTCGAGCGCAAGATGTCGGTCACCCGACAGGCGGTGAGTCTGGGACGGGCGATCCGCACGATGCATAACCTGAAGATCCGGCAACCGCTGGCGGCGATTCACGTAGTTACCCGGGATGACGAGGCGCGGCGCGTCCTGCGGGAAATGGAAGATATTATCCGGGAAGAACTGAACGTGAAGGATGTGGTCTTTCGGGAAAACGAAGAAGAACTGGTGGAGTATTCGGCGAAGGCGAATTTTCGGGAGCTCGGACCGCGGCTGGGCAAGCGCATGCGTGCGGCGGCGGCGGTGATCGAGGAGCTTTCCGGAGCGGAGATCCAACAACTGATGGACGGCAGTACGCTCAGTCTCGACGTCGACGGCGAGCCGGTCGACATTACGATCGAGAGCGTTCTGGTGCAGCGCCATGAGAAGGAGAATCTGCGGGTACTCAACGAAGGCAGCCTCACGGTGGCGCTGGATCCGGAGATTACGCCGGAGCTCTTTCAGGAAGGTCTGGTGCGAGACCTGATCCGGGCGGTACAGAACCTGCGCAAAGAGCAAGGGTTCGAAGTCACCGATCGGATCGTGCTGTCCCTGACCGGGAGTGACGAGCTGGTGAGCGCCGTGCGCCAGTTCGAAGACTACCTCAGTAGTGAAACACTCACCGAACGGCTTGAGTGGGAACCGGGCGATGCGGCAGCGGAGTTCTCTATTGGTGAGTATTCCGTGCGCATGGCGATTCGCAGGTCCGCATGAACCTGTGGGCGAGGGGGGTGCTACTCGGCGTGGTCGCCGTACTCATCGGTGGCTGTGCCTCTACCGAACCACCGGCCCCCACTCCGCCGGGAGAGGAGATTCCGCCGATTACCGGCGTTCCCTGGACCGATAGCGACCTGCAGTTTCTGCACCAGGCGGTGACCGTTTTGGAGGCGGAGCGCCTCCCCGGTGGGGATGCGGTCGAGCCCCCGACCCTTCCCGGCACGATCACCCTGGGAGAGATCGCCACCGTGCGCGAGATGGTGCTGGCGGCATCCTTTCCCCAGTGGGAGCGCGGTCGCACGATCCTGGTAGACGCGGACATAGTCGGCGCGCGCGCCGCGTCCCGGCTGGATCGAATCGTGCTGCGCCTGCAGGGAGGCGCGGTGGCGGGATATCTGGACGTGGACAGTAGGCGGCTTCCGGCGGCGTTGGCGCTGCACTGGTCCGGCTGGGAGCGGTTGGGCGGTGGCCTCTGGCGGGAGCCGGACTCCCAGCTAGTGGCGGCGATACCCCGGAACGGAGGGTGGACGATCACCCGAGGTTCTGAAATAACCGCCCCCCTCACCGAGACCGTCACCGGT
>JAWOCO010000002.1:0-5311 GCA_046483765.1 Alkalispirochaeta sp.
AGACTAGTATGCGTCTCCCGCTCGCGAATCGTCAAATGAACCGTCAAATGAACCGTCGAATGAACCGTCGAACCGACTCGCCGCTGAGCGCAGCGGCGTTGGCACGACGCTGGGCTGGAGCGCTCAGTAGGTGTGCTCGGCAGCCTTCCACAAGCACGGTGCCTCACACCGCCGTAGGGAAGAATGAGACCAGTCATACGGGAGGCGGCTCATGAAGGCGGCTACAGACGACGAATTACTGCACTGTGCTCAGTCACGGTTTGGGTTGGACTATCTGTTTCCCTATCAGCGCCTGGTCATCGCCGGACTGGTGGAGTCGCTCCGCGCAGAGATCGGGAATACTACCCGAGCAGATGCCGTGGTTATCGGAAATCAGATCGTGATTCTGCCCACCGGCGCGGGCAAGAGCCTGTGCTTTCAACTGCCGGCGGCGCTCTGTGGCGGTACGACCGTGGTGATCTACCCGCTGTTGGGCTTGATGAATGATCAGGAGCGGCGCATGCAGGACGCGGGCTTCTCGGTGCGCCAGCTCCGCGGTGGCCAGAGCCGGCAGGAGCGCCACGCGATCTTTGCCCAGATCGCTGAAGGGTCGCTGGACTTCCTGGTGACCAACCCGGAAACACTGGCCACGGAGGCTGTTCGGTCGGCGCTTTCCGCCCATCCACCCGCCCACGCCGTGGTGGACGAGGCGCATTGCATCAGCGAATGGGGCGACACGTTCCGCCCCGCCTATGTCACCTTGGGAGACTCCCTGGACGCGATCGGAATTCCCCGTCGCACCGCCTTCACCGCCACCGCCTCGGATCGCGTGATTACCCGCATTCGAGAGGTGCTCTTCTCGCAGATGGGAGCGTCCGTGGTGCGCGGAAACCCGGATCGACCAAACATCAGCTACAGCGTGGTACCTACCCTGTCTCTCCCCCACGCGCTCCAGGCGATGCTCACCACCGCCGAAACAGCTGGACAGCCCGTGGACCCCTCACGCGTGTGGCATCGCGGTGACTACGTTGCCCGTCCCGCGCTGATCTTCTGCCGGACCCGGGCCGAGACGGAAACGATTGCCCGGCAGTTGCGTCCATTACTACCCCCGGGGGCCGCGATGTACTATCACGCCGGTCTCCCGCGAGACCAAAAGAAGGCAGTTGAACGGGAGTTCTTTGAGCGCTCCGACGCGGTACTGGCGGCTACGTGTGCCTATGGCCTGGGCATCGATAAGAAGAATATCCGCACCGTAATCCACACCTACCTACCGGAGACCGCTGAAGCGTTCCTACAGGAAAGCGGCCGTGCCGGGCGGGATCGCGATCCGGCGCAGTCGATCGTGTTGGTGACACCGGAGGAACAAATGAACCACCTGCAGCGCTCACCGGAAGCTGATCCTTCCCCGGTGCAGATGATGGTTTTTGGGAATGGCTGCCGTCGAACGGCGCTCTTGCAGTACTTTGGCGTTGATAAGCAGGCGTGTAGCGGATGTGACCGCTGCGAGCAGAGCAGTGAGGGCTGCGGGCGGACCGGCCACAGCTCCGAGCACCGCAGCACCATGCCGGTTGCCTCGCACACCACGGAGTTGATCCTCAAGGTCCTGGCCGTCGACCCGGTACCACGTAGCGCCACCGCCTGGGCGCGCGTGCTCACCGGCCGTCTGAGCCATACGGATCACCTCGCGGGGCTTGCCCGTCATCCCGCCACAGGCGTGCTAAACAGGTGGAGTCCCTACCACCTGGCGGACGCCCTCGACAAGCTGGTCGAATTGGGTTTGCTCCGCCGGCGCGGCGCCCGTCTGATTATTCCTCGGCAAGCGGCTGCAGTTCATACGGATCTCCCCCTACCATTCCGGCCGCCTCAAACAGCGCCTGATTCATCGCAGCGCCGGCGTCGACGAAGGTGGAAGGATAGTCGCGAAGGAAAATATCGATCTGCTCTATACGCTGGGGATATGCGTTCCGCAAGCGATCCGCCGTGCGGGAGCGAAAGTACCAGCGTACCCCGGCCTCAGACTGTTGGAGCAGATATGCTTGAAACTCGTTGACCATCAAATACCGGTCGTCGGGAGAGTAGCTCATCCAGGAGAAGAAATCCTGCCAGAACCCCCGTTCTCGCGGGTCCAGCACGTTGTCCCAGTAGTCGAACGCAGCCCGCCGAAAGGTGGGCTCCTGGTAAAAGATCCCGTGCATCGCCTCATGGGTGATCAGGAGTCGCCGCAGTTCTATCGAGCTTGACTGGCTTACGGAAAGCACACCGCCGCGCCCCGGCAGAAATCTTCCGGAATCATCCTCCGTGATTATTCCCCGTTCGAGTATGATCTCTCGGAGCTGTTCCTCATACTCGTTGAGGGGGAAGTCGGTGCTGCGAACCGCGTTAAAGAAATCTGCCAGGCCCTCCGGACGATAGTTGTGGGCGTTCCACCCGTGCCGTCCAGCCAACGCCTCATCAGTGAGGAGACTTCCGATAAAGCCCCGCTTCTCCACAAAAAACGCTAACCGTCGGAAGAGACGTGCCTGGACCTCATAGTCTCGTGTGTCAAACCAGAGAATGTCGGGATACAGCGTCCAGGTGAAGAGCTCAAACTCGTCCCGCCGCCACTGATCGGCGGGATACCGCAGCAACTCCGACATCTCAATCGGAATGGGTGCCTCAGGATCTGGGGGAACCCCGGTGCCGGAGAGTTCCCGGAGCTGAAACCCCTCCGGAGCGTCCCTCACGGTGAGGGCGTCGGCCTCGATCTCCCACAAGTCGGGCCTCAGGATCACCTCCCGCGTACCGGGTCGCACGTACAGCTGAAGTGTGCGCCGCGCGCCGCCGGCCCCGCGTAACTCCAGGGTCGCGACAGGCCGTGCCGTGCGGTCTTCAAATGCCGAGCGCGGCATGTGATACACCAGCCGGACCCCATCGAGATCGCCGGACAGCAGGGCGGAGAGATCGGGAAACTCCCGACTCGTGGGATCAATGCTGACCGGCAACCGGTCATCAAATCGTGGAACCGAGGAAGTCTCAGAGGTACCACGGTCCTCAGAAACCACCGGAAACGCGACGCGCAGTTCAGCCGGCTCTGAGAGAAAGCGTAACGCCTCTATTGAGTACTCCCGATCATCGGCAGCAGAGAAGACAATCTCCGCCTCCTGGAGGTCGTTCACGGTGAGGGAGGTCGCGCCCGTGGTCAGATCGAAGCGGAGGATCGTACTGCCATCGATAGCGTTCCCACCCGAGTTAGAACGAGCCCACACCGAACCGTCTGCAACCACAACAGCTCGCGAGAACGGAGCGGAGTACACAATAGGACCGGAGATTTCCACCTGTCCTCCGCGAAAATCGCCCGCCAGCTCCAATTCCAGCATTCGTACCGGCAGATCACCGGCATCAGAGGGAATAGCGTCGATCCGAAAGCGCGGCAGCTCATCTGTGGCTCCCGAGACCTGCGCCTCTTCTTCATGGGGACGTCGGGTCTCATCCCGAAGGGTCAGTCCGTGCTCCAACTCGTCCTCATGAACCGTGGCACGAAACGCCGCAACATCAGCATGACAGCCGGAGAACAGTGCGATTGCGGCAATGACTACCGCCCCGCCAACAAATTTTCGGAGTCTCATCAGCTCATCCGCAACAGACTACGCGCCAGCAGTTCAGCGATTTGCCGTTTTCGGCTTCCCGGGACCCCGCTGTCGTGCCGCAACAGATGCTCGAAGCGACTATCGAACTCCTCGGGCAGCCGGGGAAGCTCGGCAATTTGTGCGCGCAAAATGCGGCCCGGTGGGTCAAAGCGACGGTTTAAGGCAAACATGAGCCCGCAACTGGTCTCGAGGAACCGTCCCAGGGAGAGCTCGTAAAACAGATCTTCTTCGGCGTAGACCGCGCTGGTAAGATCCGCCAGGGCGTGCTCCATATGAGCCCGGAGCATTTCAATTCTGCGAACCCAGAACTCCTCCGGCAGCTGTTCCAAGGTGCGCCGCACCACCGGCAGCCAGTTACTGCGGTTCATCACGATGTCGGACTGGGTGAGGCGAAAAAAGCCGTAGGTGGTGCTACTCAGCTCTATTTCATCAGCGTCCCCCGCAGCGGCAACCTGGGCGTCCACCTCGCGGATCGCCTTGTACTCGAGTCGCACGGGAATATCATCCATGAGAAAACGATCTTTACGGCCGTCCACGGTAGCCTCAAAGGCCGCGGCAAACACGAAGTCGGTTTCCCGCTGCTCGGCATCGGGCACGGTACCGTGATAGTAGATATCGAAGCTGACAAAGAAGCTGGGATCGTACCGATCGGTACCAAATTTAAGGACGGTTACCGTGTCCACCGTGTCCCATTGCTGAAGGACTTCCCTAATTCGCTCACTGCTGAGCTCGACGATTGCATCCATGACGCGGGTACTCTACCATGCACCGCAATCATGGTCACCTATCTCTGTGCCTTGCGCTTCGCGGTGAACGTGGAGCATACACTTGAGCAGCTCCAACGCCAACGGTTCGCGCTCACCGGAGATACCGGCTGCCGGGCCCTGCCACCCCTGATTCCGCTGCACAGGCACGAAAAGGCACCTGACCCGGCCTGGTTGGACGACATTCGTCGAAAGCACGTGGTGAAGCTGAATCCCTCATCCCCGGTTCCGGCTGACATTCCTCCGGCGCGCATCGATCTCAGCTCACAGGATCCTTCCAACACAACTGGTCACAACCCAACTGTTGAGCAGATTATCACCCTGCAGCGCGCACTATCGGAGAGATCCAACGCCACCCCACCGCCGACAGATTTCGTCCCGGCGGATCTCGTCCCGGCGTATCCCCCGGAGATCGTCCTCTCCTGGCAAGATGAGGATAACCACCCGGCGCCGGTTGCACTCCCGGAGACCTCTGCGTTGTGGTTGTCAGTATTCCGAATCGAATCCGCGAACGCTCCCTGGTGGGAATATCTCAGGTGGACCCAGGTGTACTCTCGTCGTCTAAAAGCTCAGCGGCACTGACTACCCGATTGCGTCCCGCTTCCTTGGCCCGATACAGGGCACCATCGGCGGCTTCGTTGAGATCGGAAACCGTATCAAAATCCGGGAAGGCGGCGATGCCACAGCTGAAAGTTACGCGAAAATCTGTTTCACCGTTGGACTGCCTGAGCCGGGAGAAGCTGTCCCGCAACTCATCGAGGAGACGCTTCGCGTTCTTCAAGTCGGTATTGAAGAGAATTACCCCAAACTCTTCGCCACCGTAGCGGCCCACAACGTCGGTCCGCCGCAGCCGATCCTGCAAGAGGCGGGACAGACCTTTGAGAACCCGGTCGCCGGTGAGGTGTCCGTAGGTGTCGTTGACGTGCTTGAAGTGATCGATAT
>JAWOCO010000202.1:0-8275 GCA_046483765.1 Alkalispirochaeta sp.
ACGCCACCAACGTCTGCCGCCCCACGGCAACGGTTATTACGCGCATCGAGCTGGAACACACCGACTATCTCGGGGATACCCGCGCGGCGATCGCCGGGGAGAAAGCGGGCATCATCAAGGAGGGCATTCCTCTGATCCTGCAGCCCCAGCACCCCGAGGCGGATCCGGTGATCCGCGCCGTTGCGGCGGAGTGGGGAGCTCACGTGTATTCGGTAACCCCGCTGGAGTCGGCACTGGAGACAGCAGCAGCGGCGGAGACTACCCCGGCAGCGGCGGAAACAACACCAGCGGCGGAGACTGCCCCGGCAACGGCGGAAACAACACTAGCGGCGGAGACTGCCCCGGCAACGGCCGCGACTCCGGCAGCGGCACCGCCGCCTCGGGCGTCCGCGCCGGCTTCTGCTCCCCTCGCTGACCGCCCGGCGGTAGCGCTGCCGCAGTGGGTGGGCGCACCGCCGATCGTTCCCGCCATGCTGGGCTCGGTCCACCGCACCAATATCGCCACCGCCCTGGAGACATACCGCTACCTCACCACCGCCGGATACGTGCCGATCGCCTCCCCCGCGGAGATCGCCGCCGCCTTAGCCGCGACGCGCCTTCCCGGCCGCGGTGAGGTAATCGGGGATGTGATTCTCGATGGGGCCCACACCGTGGAAAGTGCCGCCGCTCTGGCCGCCACCATCCGGGATATGCTTCCCGCCGGCGTCCGGGTTCCGGTGATTCTGGGAGTAGTGGCGGGCAAGAACGTGGAAGGTATCGTCCAGGAGCTGTCGGTGGTGACCTCGATCTTTATTGTCTCTCGCCCGGGCCGCTTTAAACCGGGAGACCCTCTGGAGACGGCGCGCCGGGTGGCGGAGGCGGGCTATGAGTCGGTGCTGGAAGAGGATCCGGAACGGGCGCTGGCGGAGGCGCGCCGCCGCCGCGGAGGCGCCCCCTATCCGATTCTGGTAAGCGGGTCGTTCTATATGGTCGCTGAGGTCCGACGCCTCGTGTTATCGTAGCGTGGCATGTCGTTAAACAGTCCCGAGATCGACCAGATCCTGGAAGAGCTCGATCTTCCCGGACAGCACGTTCAAAAGATCATTCAAAGTGATTTCCGCAATCTCTATCTTCAGATCTTTCGTCCACCCCAGGCGTGGTGGCTGCGCATCTGCCTAGAAAACCCCTGGGTCCGTCTCCACGCTACCTCACGCCCCCCGCGGGCCAAGCGCAGCCACCAGCGCTTCGAGGATTTTCTGTGGGCCCGCATTAAGGGTGGACGCATCGCCGCCGCGGAACATCTCTTCCACGACCGGATCGTCAGAATCGATGTGGACCGCAGCGAAGAACGGACGCTGATCTACCTCCGGCTGTGGGGCACCAAGGCCAACATCATCGTTACCGACTCGGCGGGCACCATCCTGGATGCATTCTTCCGCAAACCGGCGCAGGGAATCGAAACGGGGGCCACCTTCGTACCAACGCCCCCCGTCGGTGAGGCGAAACCGCGCACCTCGCGTGCGGTGGAGGGCACCCGCACCCTGAATGAGCAGGTAGAGCAGGAATACCGTGAACTGGAGATCGCCCGCGACCGCGAGCTGCTGACCAACCGCTGTCGTCGGGCGCTGGAAAAGCAGGAGCGGCGAACTAAGGCGAGACTCGCCGAAATAGATGCCGGCCGCACACAGCAGGGGGCCCAGGACCGCAATCGCCACTTCGGTGATCTGATCCTGGCCAATATGCACACCGCCGTTCCCGGCCGGCGCTGGCTGGAGGTGGAGGACTACCTGGATGAGAACCGGGTAGTGCGCATCGAACTCAATCCCACCAAGTCCGCCGCAGAGAACGCCAACGCCTACTACGATCGGGCCAAACGGGCGGAGGAATCCGCGGCGTATCTGGACAGCAGTGCTGCCGCCTTGCGCACGCAACTGGAGCGGATTCGCTCCCAGCTGGCCTCCCTAGAAGATCTCGATCTGCCGCAGCTACGGGAGCTCGCCCGCGAGCTGGAGCAGCGGCGAAAACAGGATCGGGGAGGCACGGAGCTGCCGGGACTGGAGTTCGAGTCTCACGGGTTTCGGATTCTGGTGGGACGCAACGCCCGGGAGAACGACCAGCTTCTCCGTCGCGGAACCCGAGGCAACGACTGGTGGCTCCACACGCGGGATTATCCCGGAGGCTACGTCTTTGTACGCAACCGGGCCGGCAAGAGTATTCCCCTGGAGGTACTGCTGGATGCCGGCAATCTGGCACTGTTTTTCAGTAAAGCGCGACAGGCAGCCAAGGCTGATCTCTACTATACTCAAGTAAAGTATCTCCGCCGCGCCAAGGACGGACCGCAAGGCCTGGTTCTGCCCACGCAGGAAAAGAACCTTACAGTCGAACTTGATCAGGAGCGGTTGTCACGTCTGGGAATCGGCAGCACCTTTGAAGGGTAACGGCGGCGGCCCACCGCCGCAGACAGTGGAGCACCAATGATGATTCGCGCAATGGTGGCGGATGGCGTGTTCTATAATGCCGATGCCACCGAGCTAAAGAAAGAGCTCGAGCTCGCGTTCCTGGCCGCCCAGGTCCACCGCCGCGACGCGCGTGCCGTGGTTGCCCCCCACGGGGCGTATGAGATCTCGCTTCCTTATATTGCCGAGAGTCTCTCCTCGGCGGCGGAGACCGTCCCGGAGTGCGTGGTAATCATCGCACCTCCTAGCGGTCCCACCGGCCATGTACTCTTGCCGGAGTCTCAGCAGTTTGAAACGCCCTTTGGCACGATGCCCGTGGATCAGCAGGTCTGCGGGAGACTGGTGGACAACGAAACCTTTTTCGTGGATGAAATTGCCCACTTACAGGACCACAGCGTGGAGGTGATGCTGCCGGCGTTGCATTATCTGTTTGGCCCGGTACCGATCGTTCCGATCCTCATGACGGACCTTCCGCCGGAACACCTGCTCCGTGTCCGGGAGGCACTCCAGGGAGCGCTGGGGTCCCGGTCTACGCTGGTGGTGGCCGCCGCCAATCTCAGCGGTTTTGTCACTCCCCTGGAAGCTGACGCCCGGGCCCGAAAACTGATCAGGCTCCTCCTCACCGGGGGAGGAAGCGAAATCCTCTCGCGGATGGAGACGCTGGAAAACCCGCCCCGCTCCCTGGAGACGCTGGTGTTGACGCACCTTTTGGCCGGGGAGAACACTCGCCCGGAAATCCTGAGTCGTGGTACGTTTGAGACCGACTACGATGGGGATGTGGGGAGCGTGGTGTTTGCATCGATCGCGTACCTCCCCATGTGAAGGACATACTAAGTAATATGGACATACTAAGGTGGACGTACTGCAATGGAAATTGAGCGACTCAGTGGCGATCGCCTGCGGGTGACGCTGGATGGTGAACCCCGCCTGGCAGTACGGACGGGCATCCCGACACAGGGCTTCGCCGCGCAACGGGTGAGTGCGGCGGCGCGCTCCGGCGGGCAGGTTGTTGCCGGAGACCGGTTTGAGATGTGGCCGGTAAAGCGGCTGGTAGAGCACGAGGGCGAATTCTATCTATGTGGCCCCGAGCGTGACGGCAGGAGTCTCGCGGAACTCCTCACGGAGGCCCCGCTCACCGAACCGGCGTGGCTTCCCGGGTTTCTCGGCTCGTGCATTTCCGCACTAAACCACGAAGATCTATCCCTCGCCAACATCACCACCTCCGTAGTGGGGCCCTCCGGGGAGGTGCTTTTTCTGCACCGCGACCTGGCAGAGGAGATCAACAAACATCTACCGCTCCCGGAGCGTCGCGGCACCCATTTCCCCTACCGCTTGGAACGGCCCACCGCCTTCGACACCGAGGTGTATCAGATCCTGGCGATCGTGTACCACGCGCTGGCGGGGGTTCCGGTGTGCGAGGGGCAGGAAGCGCAGGCCGCCGCGCGCTGCCACTCAGCCGCGCTGGAAAAGTCCCCCCTCCATGTGCATCGTCCGGAGCTCACCCCGCAGCTGTGCACTCTGATCGAAGCGGGCCTCGCCCGCGGCGAGGCCCGCACACCGGAGCTGCTGCCCCAGATCCTGGCGGTAATCGACACGGAAGGCATCGTGGATACCACCGATGCCCAGGAGATCGCGGCGCGCCGGGAGGCTGCCCAGGAGCGCGCTATCCGCAATCGTACCGGCAATCGCCGGCGGGAGTTTCTGCGCACCCACGGGCGCACCCTCGCGCTGGCCGCCGTGGCGCTGGTGGTGATCCTCTACCTACCGGTGACGATCATCCGCGCCCGGCTGGAGCCCCCGGCCACCGCCGGCATGGGCCCGCGAGAGGTGGCGGCAACGTACTATACGGCGTGGAATGAGTTGGATCATATTCTCATGGAGGATACTCTGGCACGAGGTGTGGCGCGGGGAACGATACGCGAGGTGACCAACGTTTACGTAATCGATCGGGTGCAGACCGCTCAGCAGTGGGAGAGCGTTCTTATGCAGGCTGAAGAATGGCTGGCAGCGGACCGACCGGAGGGGCGTATGCCGTATGGGATCGTCGATCTGGATCTTGAGCTCATGAGCCAGGGCGCCGATTCAGCCACCGTCCGCGCCGAATACGAGATCTGGCGTCCGGAAAGCCCCGAACCGGGTACCGGTAGTGCCGACACCCCCGATACGAGCGACACCCCCGCGACGGTCGCCATCCGCTCCCGTACCGTAGACCGACTGACCCTCTCCCCCACGGATCACGGCTGGGAGATCACGGAGATTCGGTCCACCACCGAGTCCCAGGATCAGGTGCCGGTTACTCTCCCCCTATCAGACTGAAGAGGTAGGAGATAATCCCGGAGGTAAGAAACACGCCGCCACTGGCCATCGCCGCCACTCCCGGCGTGCTCTGATCCAGCTCCCGGTAGTCACGAATATCGTCCAGGTACCAGGCTCCTGCGATTCCCGCCGCTTCTAGCAGCAGGCCGGTACCCACAAACCAGTGCCCCGCCCGGCGCAACTGCTGGGACCGGCTAGGACCGGTATCCGGCTGCACCAGACGACGAATCCGTTCGTTGGGACCCGGGTCACTGAGGGCGACGCGCTGTGGTTCACGTTCAGGTTCGAGCGGCTCCACTTCCTCGGTGGCATCCGATAGGAGGGAATCGGGCGATCCCAGAAGACCTTCTCGCCGGAGGCGCTGGAGTTCCTCGAACTGGCGCTGCTCTTCCGAGAGGCGTTGTACGCGGGCGTTAATACCGGGGAACACGTTTTCCACTTCCGCCGGATCGATCGCCTCCTCCTGAAAGTCCTGGTCACGCCAGAATTGCTGAATATCTTCTTGAATCGGTTCTTGCTGAAAGGAAACCGGTTGCGGCTGCACCGCCCGCGGCGGCGAGAGTGGTTCCTCCGCCTCCTCATCGAGATCGCGGGACAGCTCTTCCGGTACCGCGGAGACCACGTTTACCATCTCGTTCGCCCGAATGAGGACCGGTTCCGGGCGCTCGGCGGGCTCTTCGCCTTCGGTGAGGTCCTCCAGCACGTCATCCCGACCACTGACCGCAACCTCGCCGTCAAAGACGTACACTCGCGTCCGCAGCTGCTCGGCAGCTTCCCGTTCCACCACCATGTCATAGCCAAAGTCGGTGCCGCGCACTCCCGCGACTGCGGAGCTCCCCCGCACTTGAAAGGTTTCATTGTTGGTCAGGCGCTCTACCCGCGCCCGGAGCCGCCCATAACTCATATCAAAGGTACCGCCGCCGCTTCCTCCCAGGCTTTCGATCTCGAAGGTGGTGTTCTCCGCGACCTTTACCACGGTGCGCGAGGGCATTACCTGAATTTCCACGAAGGTGTCGGGATCGGTCTGTACCAGATCCCCTGGAAGCAGCGGCATGCCGATCACATCATCCACCAGCACGTCGTAGGTGAGCAGTTCTTCATTGCGATAGATCGACATATTGTAGCCATCGGCATAGATCACAAAGGCGTAGGGGTCGCTTTGTGCAGATATGGAGAGGGATATTCCAAAAAAGGCGATACAGGCGATAGCCAACCGACGTACAGCGAACTGGTCCATACAGTAACTGTAGCCCGACCTCACGATAATCACAACATAACTTGCACCGTTCCGGCGTTCCGGGTACTTTTCTCCGATGGAACAATCGGCCGGTGAAATCCGCCTCACCTCCAGTGATGCGGAAATTAACGCGATGCTGCAGCGAGACACCTCACCCCGCGCCAGTTTCACCCGCCATTTCAGCCAGGGCGAAGATTTCTTTCTCCGGCTGGGGACGGAGTTCCAGGTCCCCTCGTTTTCTATTCACCACAACGTCTACCAGGACACGCCGGATCCGCAGTACATAACCAAACTGCGGGGCGTCATCGATACCTTGCAGCACCTGGTTCCCTCGATCTTCAGCGGACTGACCTATCTGTTTGACCCTTCAGAGATCCTGCGCCCGGCCTTTTTTCAGTTGTACCGGGTGGCGGGAGAGCCGTACCTGTATCTGATGCGCCTGGACCTGGTCTGTCGGCCGCAAAAGCACCGCATCCTGGAAAAGGGCACCAACGATACCACTCCCGTCTATGAGACGCGGGAGCTCATGATCGACGCCGACATAATTCCGTTGAACCGGCTCCTCACGGAGAACGAAAAAACCACTGGTGGCGTGATCGATCACATGATCTCGGATACCTGGATCGGAGAGACGGGACGCGGCTACTTTGTGCAAGGGATCTGGCTGGATACCGATCTGACGAAGTTCTTTTCCAAGCTCATCCTGCCCGCCGGAAAGCGGGTATATCCCTACTATCCGTTCAGCAGTAAGTACCGCACCGTGTGCCACCACCCGATCGCCCTGGACCCCGCCGCGCGCCGCAGGGCGGTTCCGTTACTGCACCGGGTGAAGCACTTCCTCACCCCGCACCTCTCGCAGATCGAACAGATTCTGCGGGAGGAGACGTTCTCTGAGGGCCTCCCCGCGTTCACAGAGATCAAGGCCACCGTCCCCGAGGAGTGGCAGCAGATGTTTACCCCCCTCTCGATGGAGGTATACCTCAACGAGGAAGAACAGAAAGAGTTCGAAGTCCATGAAGAGGGGGCGGGATGAAACCCGACCTCAGCGGCGTGCGGGCCACCGTCATGGGCCTCGGCGTTCACGGCGGCGGTCTTAACGCGGTGCGCTACCTGGTGGACCGCGGTGCCCAGGTGACCGTTACCGACCTCCGCTCCCAGGAACAGCTGGCGGCGAGCATCCGCCGGCTCCCCGCGGGAGTACGCACCGTATTCGGTACACACCGGATCGAAGATTTCCGGGATGCCGATGTGGTAATCAAGAATCCCGCAGTGCCCCGGACCGTACCGATGCTGCGGCAGGCGCCGGCGGTGACCACCGATATCGCCCTATTCTTCGCGGAATGGCTCGGGGACTTCGCGAGCCCCCTGCCACCCGGGCCGCTGGTGGCGGTAACCGGAACCAAGGGCAAGAGCTCCACCAGCGCCGCGGCGGCGCATCTGTTGCGCTCATCGTTCCCTAATACGCAACTCGGCGGGAATATTACCGTGTCACCGCTCTCCTTCGTGGAGCGCCTCACCCCGGGCGACCCGGTCGTGCTGGAGCTCTCGTCATTTCAACTGGGCGATATCGCGTTCTGCCGGTGGTATAACGCCCCCGCCGAGCAGCGCCCGCCACAACTGAGTGGCCCGTTCTGGAACCGCGCGTTGCATCCGGTTGTGCCGGCAACGGTAGCGATCATCACCACGATCTTCCGCGATCACCAAGACTACTACGCCTCCATGGAGGCGTATGTGGAGGATAAGCGGGAGATATATCCCCACCTCACCGCGGAGGGACGGGCGATCTTCGGCACCACAACCGACACCTGGGGACGCTCCTTCGTGACCGAGTGCCGGCGCCGGTACGGCGATACGGCGATTATCGCCGCTGACGCGCAGGATGAGGATGCCCAGCTACAGTTGCTCCCGGAGGCGCTCCTGGTGGCGGGAGAGCACAGCCGGGCCAACCTGCTGATCGCAGCGCTGGCCGCCGAGCGCGCGGGCCTCGCTCGGCAGCAGATCCACGCCGCAGCGGCCACCTACACCGGGGTGCCCCATCGGCTGGAGACGGTGGCCACGCTTCCCACCGGCACGGTCATAAATGACAGCGCCGCCACAATTCCCGAGGCCACCCTGGCGGCGGTGCGCTCCTTTGCCGGACCGGTTCTCCTGATCGCCGGCGGCAGTGACAAGGGGCTCGACCCGGCCCCGCTCGTCACCGCCGCGGAGGAACTGGTCGCCCGGGGCGGCGCGGTATATCTCCTGGCCGGCAGCGCCACCACCGCCATCACCGGCCCCCTCACACAGC
>JAWOCO010000203.1:0-9510 GCA_046483765.1 Alkalispirochaeta sp.
CCTTCATCCCACCCTATAGTCGAGGATACCGATGACGATTTCCCGAGAGAAAAAAGTTGCCTATGGAGTGCTGGTGGGACCGGCGGTCTTAGTGTACGCCTCCATTATCATCTTTCCGATTCTGTTCAGCCTGGTTGCCGGATTCACCCAGTGGAATGGCCTCAGTACCCCGCAATTCGTGGGGCTGGACAACTATACCCGGATGTTTACCGATCCCGTGTTTCGCCTAGGCCTGCGGAATAACCTGCTCATCGTGGCGGTTTCGGTCTTCGGGCAGATACCCTTTGGGTTTGCCCTGGCGTACATTATCTACCGACGCATGGTCCGGGGGCACGCCTTCTTTGAAACGATGATCTTTCTGCCGATCACCATTTCGGCGATCGTGGTGGCCAAACTGTGGAACCAGATCTTCTCGCCCCGCGGCCTGTTCACCGAGTTCGTCCGCATCATTTCCGAAAACGACCGCTTCGTGCTTACCATATTCGAGAGTCGCACCTTTGCCATACTGCCGATTCTCTTCGTCATTTTGTGGATGTACACCGGAATCTACATGGTGATCTTCCTGGCCAACCTGCAGCGTATCGACCCCGGGGTTATCGAAGCCGCGGTGATTGACGGCGCGCGGGAACACCAGATCCTGCTGAGAGTAGTCCTGCCGCAGATGGTGAATATCGTGTTTACCACGGCGGTCTTTGCCATCGCCGGCAGCCTGAAGAGCTTCGATCTGATCTTCGCCATGACCGGAGGCGGCCCCGCCCACTACACCGAGGTCATCGCGATCTACATGTATCTCAATACGTTCAAATACTACAACTACGGGTTTGGAAGTGCCGTATCCATGATGATCGTCTTCCTGAGCCTGGGACTGATTACCGCCGTGCAGGCGGTCTTTCGACGCTTGGAGGCACGCTATGTCTGATCTCACCGTGGGGGTCGCCCGCAATCGCGACGTGGTGGCCTGGAAGATCTTTGCCACCGTATTCATGGTGTTCTTTACCGTTCTCACCCTGGCGCCCCTAATCTGGCTGTTCTACAGTTCTCTCAAGCCCCATCCGGAGATCGTGCGCAACGTCTTTGCGCTACCCACGGAGATCCACATCCGGAACTTCACCCGTGCCTGGGAGATCGGCAGTCTGGGGTTGTATACGATCAACAGCGTGATCTACACCGCCTCCGCCACACTCATTACGGTGTTTCTGGCACTGGGGGCGGGGTATGGCTTCGCCAAGTTCGGATTTCGGATTTCCCAGTACCTGTACACATTCTTTATCATGGGTTTGCTGGTTACCGCCCATTCGGTGCTGGTGCCGCTGTTTATCCTGGAAACGCGACTGGGAATCGACGATACCCGACTGGGAGTGATCCTGCCCTACGTGGCGTTTGGACTGCCCTTTCTGATCTATCTATCCACCTCCTACATCCGCGGTATTCCTGACTCCCTGGAGGAGGTGGCTCGGATCGATGGAGCAAGCTACCTGAAGATCTTCTGGCACGTGATTCGGCCGATCAGCGCGCCGGTGGTGGCAACGATGACGATCTTCTCCTTTGTGAACAACTGGAATGAGTTTGTCTTTGTCTTTGTCCTCACCAGCAAGCAGAGTCTCAGAAGTCTGCCGGTGGGCGTAAACGCCTTCGCCGGCGGCATGTCCCGGGACTATGGGCTCCTGTTTGCGGCGCTGGTGATCGCCACCGTTCCGATGATCATTTTCTATATGATATTTCATGAACAACTGAAAAAGGGCTTCGCCGCCGGAGCCATTAAGGAGTAATGCGCACCGTTATGTGGAACCAGATTGTACCGCAACTACAACATATCAGTCTCGCATCAGGTCATTTCACGTTCACCGGGTCACTGCGGGTGGCGATTCCGGATTCCGCCGATTCCCGGTGGGTGCAGCGCATCAACGACGCCGCCGGCCGGCTGCTCAATCTCTCGGCACCGCTGCTGGCCGTACACGATCCCCACGGTTCACCGGACCGCTCCCCTGACCTCATTATCCAGGAGGTAGCCGGTGCCGGCTCCAGCTCCGGCTCCAGCTCCGGCTCCAGCTCCGGCTCCAGCGCCGCCGCCACCGCCGCCGAGGACTACGAGCTGATTGTGACCGCCTCCCAGATCACGATCCGGTGCGCGTCGGCTGCCGGCCGGGCGCACGCCCTGGCAACGCTCGCCTACGGCCTCCTGTTGAGTACGGACGGGAGGCTCCCGGCGGCACACATTACCGACTCCCCGGCCTCGCCGTGGCGAGGATTTATGCTCGATGTGGCGCGCCATTTCTTTCCGATAGAAGCGCTGCAGCAGACGCTTGATATGCTGTGGCTCCTCCGGATTAACCGCTTTCAGCTCCACCTCACCGATGACCAGGGGTGGCGATTTCCGGTACCCGGCTATCCCCGGCTCACGGAAGTTGGAGGAACGCGTCCGGCGGGAACCAGCGACCACCAGTGGATCGGGGGCACCTACCGCTCCGAGGAGCTCAGTGAGCTGGACCGCGATGCGCAGGCGCTGGGCGTAATGGTGGTGCCGGAGGTCGATCTTCCCGGCCACGCTTCCGCGGCGCTCGCCGCCTATCCGGAACTCTCTTGCTCCGGGAGCGAACACCAGGTGGAGACGCGGTGGGGAATCTTCCCCTCGGTGATCTGCACGCAGAGCGCTCAGGTGCGCACCTTCCTCTCCGAGGTATATCAGACGCTGACTGAGATCTTTAGCGGCGAGTATATTCACATCGGTGGCGATGAAGTGCTCACCGAACCGTGGCAGGCGTGCCCCGACTGCAGCACCGTGGACGATCCCTACCAAACGATCGTGCGCGCAATGGCGGAGGAGGTGATTTCCGTAGGCCGCCGACCGGTGGCGTGGGACGAGGCCTCCGCCCTGGACCTGCCGGCGGAAACGATCATTATCAACTGGCGCGGGCCGGAAGGCGCCATAAACGCCCTGCACCGCGGATACGATTTAATTCTGGCGCCGGAGGGCAAGGCCACCTATCTCGATCATAAGCACCGGGATTCACCGCTGGAGCCGGGACGATTGGGAGTCTGCACCGTGGACGACAGTTCCGCCTTTGCCCCGGAGCCGTACGTGGCGGCCCACCGTACCGGTGAGCCCGCCTCCGGCGCGATTATCGGCGGCCAGGCAAACCTGTGGACGGAGGGAATCCGGTTTCAGCGAGAGGTCGAGTATATGGCGTTTGTGCGGCTTGCCGCCGTGGCGCAGGGCCTGTGGACGGGAGCGCCGGGCAGTACGCTTCACGGTTTTCCGGAGCACCTCACGGCTCTGCGGGAGTGTCTGTTATCGGCGGGCTACGCGGTGTACCCTGGTAGTTTTCAGTAGGCGGTAGTTTTCAGTAGGCCGTCAAGACGCTACACTCGTGGTGCCATGGATTACACGATTGCCGTTGATATCGGGGCGGGACAGAGCACCAAGGTGGCACTGTGCACCTCTCCCTCTGAGATCTTAGCCGAGGATGATCTGTTACTACGGGACTACGGTAGCAGTTTTGCGCACTACACCCGGGCCCTGACCGAGACGATTGGCCGGGTGATCGCCGCCGCCGGTGCGGATCCTGCTCGGATGCGCGGAATCGGCGTGGCCACGGCGGGTATTCTTGGCTCGGCCGGGGAATTTGTGCTTATCGCCAACGTACCGATCCTGCAGGGGCAGAATATCAAAACGTGGCTTCAGGACTACTACGGCGTACCGGTGGGAATCGACAACGACGCCAACGCCGGGGGGCTGGCGGAGTGGAGCGTTCTCAAGGTGGAACTGCTCTACTGGGTGTTTGGCGGCGGCTGGGGCGGCGCCTGGATCTCCAAAGATGGCCGGGTGATGTATCCCGCCACCGATTGGAACGGGCAGGACGCCTCCCTGCATCCCACCAGCGAGCCGGGGTATGCGATTCCCCTATCAAAGATGATGCTTCGCGAAGTGTTTACGGAAGTGGGCGCCAACTACGAGCGGCTTGAGTTTCACTTAATGGAGGAGTTCCACGGGAACCTCGCCGCCCTCACCGGCCCCGGCGGCGACCCGGACAGCCTCCGGGCGGAGGTGATTCTCAGCGGCCCCGGCCGAAGACGCCTCTTCCGGGCGGTGGTGGGGGACGACGACTTCTATGAACGATTCCTCGACATGGACGAGCTCAACGAGATGGCGGATCCCACCCGCGCCGGTAAGTACATTTCTAAGCTCTCCAGCATGCGGGTGGAGGCGGCGATCAATACCGACCGCCTCTATGGCAAGATTTTGGCCCACGCCACCCGGTACATGGTGAAACGCGCCGGTGCCGATGGGCTGGCGGAGGGAGTACCGATCTGCCTCGGGGGCAAGCCGAGTTACGCCCTCCCCTATTTTGGTCCCAGTACCCAGCGTTTTCTCGGGAAGTTTGGGCTGTTCAACTACCTCCGGCCTAGCGCGGTGGATGAGCGGGGACTCAATGCCAACGTGGTAGGCGCCGCGGTACTGGCGGAACACGCAGCGGCGGGAATCCTCCCGATGGCCGAGGCAGCTCCAGTGACCGCATCCGCGGTGACCGCGTCTCGCTCTGCTCCGGCGGCGGGCACTTCACCTACGCCGGGCGCTATCGCGCCGCGCTCCGAACCACAACCGACCCCGCCACCGAAGCCCCCGGTGCAAGCTCAGTAACTCCCAGGGAGGGATCGTTAAACGCCTCTCCCGGGGCGCTCACCGGTTCCAGGGCGATTCCGCGTCCCCCCGGGGGGGTAAAGAGTTGAACCCGCGTAAACATCCCCGCCGGCGTCAGCTGCACGCGGTGAGTGGCGGTAGTCAGCTCCACGGGAGATTGCGCGTCCTGATCCAGTTCAAGCGCTACATCCAGATTCTCCGCGCCGATCGCACGCCCCCGGCGGAAGTCAAAGTCGCTCCCCTCCACCGGCGGACGTCGCCCGGTGAGCCGAAGCCGCTCATCAGCCTCGATATAGCGGGAGGCGGCGATCTGAACGGTGGCGCCGGGGCCGGCGTCAAAGTACGGATGCCACCCGACGGTGAGCGGGGCTGAGGAATCCCCCCGGTTCAGTACTTCCACACTCAGAAAGAACGTCTCCGGCGCGACCCGATAGGTGACGGTCACCTGCAGCGCCCAGGGGTACCCCGATCGTGCCGGCAGCTCACAACCAAGCGTCAGCCGGTCGGAGCTCTGGGAAACCACCTCGAGCGGCTGGTGATAGAGAAACCCGTGAATCGCGTCTCCCAGCTCCCGGTCATTGAGAGGCAGCGTGTACTCCGTTCCCCGCCACCGATAGCGCCCGCCGGCGATCCGATCGGCGAAGGGGAGCAGCAGGCGGCCGGCAAACAGCGTCGTGTCACAGCCCCGGACATGAGGAGGCTCCGGATCGTAGAGCACCTCCTGCGGCAACCGGATCGTCCGCACCGTCCCACCGCAGACCGGATCGATCTCCGCAGCGCTCCCGGTAGGTTCCTGGATGGTGATCATTACCGCGTGTCTCCGTGGGCGCCGCCGTGGGTGGCTCCCTGGGCGCCACCGTGGGTGGCTTTGTGGGCGCCACCGTGGGTGGCTCCCTGGGCGCCGCCCTCTCCTCCGCCGGTCGTCTCGGCAGCGGGTGAGTGGAACAGCCCGGCGTAGCGCTGCGGGGAATACGTTTCAAAGGGAAAGCTGCGGAGATACTCGTAGGGCCCGGACGCTTTCAAACCGGCCACCAAGCGGGCGATCTGTGTTTGCGAAACAAAGGTGGCGATCGCCTGCAGTTTCCGCTCAAACAGCTCGGCCGTCCCCGTGAGTTCCAGGTCGGGATCTCCGGCGAACGGAGCGTAGGCGGCACACTCATGGACCCAAGGAAGCGCCTCGATTGGGGATCCAAGCTCCGGCCAGACATCTCCCTGGGCGTGAAAGATCGAGATCATCACTTCCTGGTGCACGATTTTGTGATCGGGATGGTAGTCCTCTGCGGACATGACCAGGATCCGAGTGGGCCGATAGGAGCGGATCTCCGCAGTAATGCTGTTCTGGAGCCCCGTGTACCCCGCCACCGTATGGATCCCGGCGGGGTGTTCTGCGGCGGCGCCGGCGGTGCCTGCGCTGTTGGAAGTAAGTACGTTGCTCGTGGCGCCGGCGGTGACCGAGACATCCCCAACCGGAAACCGTCCCTGCCAGCGGTGCAGGCGGGCGTCGGGGTAGTTGTACCACTCCACGTCATCGATGCCGAGCTGTCGGCAGGAGTCTCGCGTCTCTCGGCGGCGCCGCTCCACCACCTCATCCGCGGCGACCACGGAGGTGTAGCCCATGCTGCCGTCGGTGGCGATCCGCATCCGGATCTGAACCCCCTCCGCTGCTGCGGTGGCGAGAAACATGCCGGCGGAGATCGCCGGGTCGTCGTCGTGGGGAGAGATAAACAGCCACCGCTCCCGTTCTTCAGCGCCCGGGAGGGTGTCGCGCAGGCTCCCCGTTACGATCTGTCCCTGCTGCCGGCGCCGTCGTACTATCGTGCGCGTCCTATCCGATGAATTCATTGCCCACCTTCCTGGCGCGGTCCGGTTTATCGAGATCGATTCCCGCCGCAATCCCGATCTCCACCAAGAGATTCCACCCGGTCGCCAGGTAGAGATACGGCATCATCTCACGCGCCTCTTTCGGCACTCTGATCGTGGGAAAAGCGGTATCCCGATCGGCCAGAGCCACCACCGACATACCCACCCCCTCACGGAGCACCGTCCGGAACTTCTCCTCCTGCTCGGGAAACGGATCTACCAGCACTACCAGTTCGCGAGAGGTCATTACCTCTTCTATCCCGTGCACCGCGTAGGTTCCTTCCAGAAAATCGGAGCGTTTGCGGGTGATCTCGTTGGTTTTGAGTGTGAGCTCCTCTGCCACCCCGTCGTTGCGTCCCGCAAAGTAGACCACCGGTGCAGCTACCGCGGCACCAACTATTTCCTGCGGAATCGTCTGGGTCAGCACCGCGTCCATCGCCTGTGACAGCCGTTCCCGCTCAAGCGGCGTGGCGCCGTTCGCCTGACGAAAGAGCTCATCGTAGAACAGCGCCTGCTCAACCACCGATTTGGTCGCCGCCACGGCATGCTCCGGGCCGCACCCTAAGACAAAGGCGGAATCGCTGTCAGTGGCGATGGGAGTTCCGCCGTTGGCCACCAAGCCGGTGGTGCGCGCTGCGGTAGTATTACGAAGCAGTTGCACGCCTTCCGCGGTCTTACCGGAGTTGCTCGCGACGTATACGTGGTATTCCTGGAGCTGATACTCCTGAGCTTGAGAGGCTCCCTCGGTAACCACGTGGTGACGCCACCCCTCGCGCAGGGCGTGGCTGATCAGCCGTTTGGCGGGAAAGATTCGGCTGGAACCTTCTCCCGTGAGCATGACCTTCTCAGTTGCCGGCAGGTGTTCAGTTACGGCAGAACGATCGAATCGAGCCACCACCGCCGGGGTCTCCAGCATTTCTCGGCACAGGGCAAATTGGTTGTAACGGGAGGAATCATTCATCGCACGCTCCTACGTAGTAAGTGTTCGGTCACTGAGATCTAGATATGACTCCAGCTCCCCTACCAGGGGTCGGAGATACTCGAGAAAGGCATCGGTTACGAATCCGGGCGTAAGCATCTCCCGGGGCATGGGCCGCGCCCGCACCGCCACCTCTTCAAGCGGAGCGGTGCCATACGTGACTGCGTACTCCCCACGGGAAGACTCCACGCGGTTGATCGTAACCATCACACCCCCTTCATCCCGCAGGGCTCGGTGCAGTGCCTCCACGCCACAGGCGTACGCCTCCTGCCGGTCATGCGGGCCACACCGGTCGGAGGCGCTCATCGGCATCGACTCCGGAATCTGGAACTCCCCGCGATAACCGGTTTCCTCACTGATGAGGCGGTGGAGATTGAGGGCGGCACTGGATCCGCCCATCGCCCCAAACTCCACATTGTTAAAGCGATCGGTGGCGGCGGCGGCTGATACGGGCGTGCCGTCACGCCAGGTGGTACCCTCGCCGATCACAATCGAGGCCCAGCCGAAGCGCTCGATCGTCCGCTGCACCTCGGCAATCACCGTATCGCGCTCGATCGGCATCTCCGGCACGTAGATCAGGTGGGGTCCATCCTCCGGGGTGCGTCGGGCCAGCGCCGCCGCCGCCGCCAGCCATCCCGCATCGCGCCCAATCGTCTGGTGCACGAGAAAGCGATCCACCCGTTGCATATCGCGGGCGAGTCGCCCCGTTTGCGCCACCGACTGCGCTACGTAGCGTGCCGCCGAGGGATACCCCGGGGTGTGATCAGTGGCGAAGAGGTCGTTGTCCACCGTTTTGGGGATCCCTACCCCCCGTACCTCGTACCCCTGTTCCCGACAGTACCGGCTGATGCGGTGGATCGTGTCCATCGTATCGTTTCCGCCGATATAGAACAGATACCGCACTTGGTATCTCTCCAGGAGGCGGTGAATCCTCGGGAGGTCTTCATCCTGCAGCTTGTATCGGCAGGACCCCAAGGCCGAACCGGGGGTCGTCTGCAGCCGGTCCAACTCGCCGTGGCTCAGGGTACTCAGGTCCAGAAGTTGCTCTTCCAGGAATCCCTCGATGGCGAAGCGCATGCCCAAGATGCGCCCTCCCTGAGTTGTACTCCCGTCACCACCAAAGCCCGCACCGCGAGCCGCCTGCACGACACCGGCGAGGCTGGCGTTGATCACCGCCGTGGGCCCGCCGGACTGTCCGATAAGAATATTTCCCTGCATTACGCCTCCCACCTCAGTCATCTGATATAATTAATGCACTGCACTTACTATTTATCCCCGAAAGTTCACTCGTCTGTCAACCGTACGGCTCACGTCACGGTCAGATCCTGCCATTCCGGCACCCCCTGCGGCCGCCGGCGGTCCACACCGGGAATCGCAAAGAGGTGCTCCAGAAACATGTACGCCGCGCCGGAGGCCACCGCATACTCTCCCTCCCCCGCCGCCACGAAGGGCACGCCGCTCACGGTGGGATCGACGTACGCTCCGCTAAGCTCGGTGCGGAGGATATCGTGGATCTCCGGCAACACTCCTACCAGATCGCCCGCCACCACAACCTGGTAGGGGCGGAGCATCGAAACTGGCACCGAGAGATTCTCGCACAGTTCCACCAGCGCCGCGCGCTGCGCGCCGCCGCGTTCGGCAAGCTCCCCCGCCATACCGGTGCGCCATCTCACCGAGCGGAACTCTCCGGCGCCGTAGTCCCCGCCATAGAAGACGCGGTTTCCCAGAACGATTCCCGTTCCGATACGCAGCGTGCCACTGGCGGCGTCGATACGGCCGGTTACTACCAGGAGTTCCTCCGAGATCGCTCCCGGTACGCTATGTTCGCGCCCGATCGCGCCCCAGGCAACCGCATTGGCATCGTTTTCCAGGAGCACGGGAACTACCGAATCGACCACGGTGAGCGACTCAAAATTGAACCCCTCGGTGGCGAAATCTTCCGACTCCAGGATCTTCCCATGAATCGGATCGGTGGTCGCCGGCAGCGCCACGCCCACACCGGCACAGCGGCGCGGGGGCTCCTGCCGCAGCA
>JAWOCO010000288.1:0-3129 GCA_046483765.1 Alkalispirochaeta sp.
ATGTTCGGCAAAGGGATAGTTCTCGCCGTCGGAGAGTACCAGGAGCACCCGCCGCCCCTCCGCCTCGGAGAGATCGCCGGCAGCGTGGGAGACGGCGCGGTAGAGCTCCGTGTAGGCGTCGTCCGCTTCCGGTCGCGGGATCTCCTCCAGAATCCGGTCCACCGTGCGCATGGAGGAGGTCGGTTCCAGGAGGAGGCGATAATGGGTATTGAAGGTGGCCAGGGCGATCTGGTCGCGGGGATTGTCGATGCGGTCGGTAAAGGTCCGAATCGCCTCCTGCACCGCGGTCATCCGCGTCTCGGAGCGCTCGTCGGTGGGCGTTCCGTCGATCCGGTCGTACATGCTGCCGGAGTTGTCAATCAGGAGAAAGAAGGTGATTCCCTCCGTCTCTGCGGCACGGGGGTCAACGGACAGGATCTCCACCGGACGGAACGTTCCCCCCTCCGGCGCTTCCTCGATCTGCAACGCCTCCGCGGTAATTCCCTCCACGCTCTCGCCGGCGGCGTCGGTAATGCCCAGATACACGTCCACCGTCTGCCGCGTCAGCAATCGTGAGGTGTCGATCTCCGCCGTGCGCATGCTGTGTACCGCGGAGACCGCCTCCGTCTCCTGGGCGGCGAGCTGCTGCGGGAGGAGTACCGGGGTGAGGGCCAGGGCCGCGGCAATTACCGCCACCAGGGGCCGGAAGATCACCGCGGCGTTGCCAAAGCGCAGCACGTCACCGTACTTCAGAATGCCCGACCCACTCTCACTGACTACCTCGTCGTTACGCTCCACTCGCCCCTCACTGGAAACAGGGTAGAGAATCAGCTCGCCCCGCTCCTCCCGGAGTTCGGCGTGCTGCGCAGCGATCCGGCGGTAGCCGGGAAGATACACATCGGCCTGCCGATCGCTTCCCACCGTGATGCGCCGTTGGTTGAGAATAAACTCTTTGCCTTTGTAGAGGCCATTGAGCAATCGCAGCACCCCGATCGTGTACCGCCGTTCCACCAGGCCATACGCCCCGGTCACCGCCAGGCCGTAGACTACCAGCCCCAGCGGGCGGGCGTAGGCCGCGTCCAGGTACCGCGGCAACAGTTCGACCACGATGCCGCCAAGCGCCCCACCAAGCAGTCCGGCGGCGAGTCCCACCAGCGCCCGCCGGAGCGATCGGCGGCGCACGCCCTCGGAAACCGCCACGGCGCTTCCCAGAATCGTCCACCCGATGACCCGGGCCACGATCACACTCACGGGGTCCGCCTCCCCCAGGAGAAACAGCACCCCCTGCCCCAGCACGAACCCCGCGGCACCACCCAGCGCGCCGAGCACGGCTCCCAGGCCGCCGCCACCGAGGATACGCTGGGGACTACCCGCTACCATACCGTCCACAGCGCCGAAGAACGCGCCCATCACCACCCCAAAGGCGGCGCCGGAGGCAATACTAAACAGGAGGTAGCTGGAAAACACGCTCTGGTACACCAACAGCGTTTCCATCACCGGCCATACCGCCACCCCGGCGAGGACTCCCATCGCCAGGTACACCAATCGTCGGATGAAATGAGACATGGATCACTCCTTTGGTTCGAGCCCAACATCGAGAATTACGTGACTCTCGGTGGGCTGCGTCGTCACGGTGAAGGTTCGCGGGTGGTACGCCGGGTGCTCTACCCGGAAGCGATACTCCCGTCCCGTACGGAGGGCGCGGGCGGTAAAACTGGTAAACGGTCGCATGCGGTCGTTGAGGAGAACCGAGGTGCGCAGGGACTCATCCACCACCCGGCCGGTCACCGCATCGCGCACCTGCAGGGTGAGCGATAAGGGCAGCTCCGGCACCTCCAGGAACTCCACCGCCAGGCGGTAGGCGTCCTCTCTGCGTCCGGGGATGGGAAGGAAACCCTCCCGCGTCTCGGATAGGGGCGGGACGATCACCGATCGGCGGTGGAGCGTGCCGTCGAGGGTGGTCTCGAGCCAGTACGCTCCCGCGGGAACCACGCGGCGGGTGCGGTACACCCAGAAGCGCCCGGTTTCATCCTCCGGCACCGGATGGAGCGCGGCGCTGGCCGCAGCGGCTTCGCCGGCGCTCGCGGCGGAACCTGTACCCATGCCTGGGCCGGTGGCAACTTCCGTGGCCGCGATGTCCGCGGCGTCGGGCCCGGCTGGATAGAACGCCACCGTCGGCGCCGGCGCCGCTCCGGATCGCCCCGCTTTGAGCACCCGGGCGGTGACCTCCACGGCGCCGTACTCCCCCGACTGAAACAGCTCGCGGTGGTACCCGCGGCTGCCACCCCAGAAGAGCGCAGCGGCGAGCAGGAGTATGCCCGCCGCCGTGGCGACAGGTTTCACCCGCGACCGGGGGCGGGGAATCGTCGCCGGTGATTCATCTTGCAGGTAGCGTGTGATCGTGGCGCGGTTATCGCCGTAGCTCTTGACGCCAAAACGGCGGTTAATCCGCCCGATGACCCGGGACAGGTCGGAGAAGCGCCGCACCGGCTGAGGCCGGAGCATCCGCCGGATGAGGCGGTTGGTGAAGGCGGTGACTTTGGGATTGACCGCTCGGGCGGCGCGGTAGCGCCCACGTTGAATCCGGGCGATCACCTCCGGCGATAAGGTCCCCGGATAGGGACGCATACCGGTGACCATCTCGTACAGCACCACCCCCAGGGAGTAGATGTCGGCGCGCCGGTCTACCGACCGGGTACTCTGAAACTGTTCCGGTGCCATATAGCTCGGCGTGCCCAGGGTCATCCCCTCGCGGGTGAGCCCCGCGTCACCGCCTTCGCCGCCGTCACCGCCGTGAATCGTGGCGATGCCGAAATCGACGATCTTCACCTCACCGCGGGATGAGATGAGGATATTGGCGGGCTTAATGTCCCGGTGCACCACGTTGCGCTCGTGGGCGTAGGCCAGACCGCGGCAGACCTCCCGCAACAGGATCAGCGCCACGGAGTCGGGAAGGTAGCGGCGCTCCCGGATAAGCCCCTCCAGGGAGACGCCGTCCACGTACTCCAAGACGATGTAGTAAAACGAGCCTTCCCGGAAATGGTCGTACACATTGACGATCGCGTCGTTGCGCAGATCCATCATGATCTGCGCTTCCCGCCGGAACCGTTCCCGGATGTCCGCGTTGCCCCGGAGGGTCAGCTTCTTGAT